>JALZOE010000503.1 GCA_030857325.1 Acidobacteriota bacterium | reverse complement strand
CGACGGCAAATTAGTTTTCACGCGCCGCATATTTTTGGGCAAACTCGACGCCGACGTTGCCGTCGAAGGCAATGCGCCGTATTTCGCCACGTTTCAATCGGGCGCGTATCGCGGCGACAATGCCGTCAAAGGCGGCGCGGCGCAGATTGAAATAAAGGAAGTCGAAGTCCGCGAACCGAGAATGAAACCGGAAGAACCGTTTCAGGAAGTAAAAGCGGCGGTCGATTTAACAAAATCGGGAATTATCGTCGCCGTCGGACGCGGCATAAAATCGCAGGAAAACATCGCCAAAGCGCAGGAATTAGCCGACATTCTCGGCGCGGATTTAGCCGCCTCGCGTCCGATATGCGACGCCGAATGGCTCTCGATTGACCGTCAAATCGGCTCAAGCGGTCAAACCGTCGCTCCGAAAGTCTATATCGCTCTCGGCATCTCCGGCGCGATTCAGCATATCGTCGGAATGAAAAATGCCGGAACGATTATTGCGATAAACAAAGATGCCGAAGCTCCGATTTTCGACATCGCCGATTACGGAATCGTCGGCGACATCTTCGACGCGATGCCCGTTCTGGTTGAAGAAATCAAAAAGGCAAAAGGTTAAATTTCCTGACGATTACGAGTTATTAAAAAAGCGGCTGGACTTACAATCCCGTCGCTTTTTTCGTCTGAAACAATTTTCTTGATTTGAGTTGCCGAAGCAGGTAAAAATATTGGCGCGCCGATTTTATTTGGTATAATCGAACAATTATGACGGACATTCAATACATATCCGACGCAAAAGGTAATCCGGTCGGCGTTATCGTGCCGATAGAAATTTGGCACGAAATCGAAGCGGAACAGGAAACGGCTTATCTGACGAAAAGCGAAACAATGAGAAAGCGTCTTCTGGAAGCCAAACAACGCGCCGAAGGCATCGGCTTTGAGGAAACTCTTGAGAAACTTGGAATTTGATATGGCGGCGTTTGAAGATTTGGCGTGGTGGATAAAGCAAGACCGCGCCAAAGCATTACGCATTGTCATCCTGATTAAAGAAATCGAGCGCGAACCATTTACCGGCATCGGCAAACCCAAACCACTAAAACACGAATTTGTCGGCTGTTGGTCACGCCGTATTGATAAAGAACACCGGCTTGTTTATCAAGTTACCGGCGACAAAATCAGAATTCTAGCTTGTCGTTATCACTACTAATTTCAAGTATTAAAAGGTATCTCAATGAACAAACTCTACTACGGCGACAACCTCGACGTTCTGCGTAAATTCGTCCGCGACGAAACGGTTGACCTTTGTTATATCGACCTGCCGTTTAATTCCAAGCGCAATTACAATCAGATTTACAACAACATCGGCGGCGAAGACCGCGCGCAGGCGCAGGCGTTTGTCGATACGTGGACGTGGGACGACCACGCCAACGAATGTTTCGACGAGATTCTGACGAATAAAAACGGCGTGCAGACACAGCAGTCAATCGCGCTGATAAACGGTTTGGAGAAAGTTCTGGGCAAAGGCGCGTTGTTCGCCTATCTGGTTTCGATGACCGTCCGCATCGCCGAGATTCACCGCGCATTAAAGCCGACGGGTTCGTTTTATCTGCACTGCGACCCGACGGCATCGCATTATTTGAAACTTGTATGCGATGCGCTTTTTGTTACACGCGGCGGCGAATATAAAAATGAAGTTGTTTGGAAACGAACAAGCGGCAGAAAATCTGTTAATCAATACGGACGAATTCACGACATAATTTTCTTTTACACAAAATCACTCGGAACAGATTGGAATCCGCCGCAAGTTGAAAATGCAATTCGCGGACACGATGTGATTGTTGAGAATGGCGAATCATTTCGCTTATCTGATTTGTCGGGCGGAGGCGCGGGCGAAGCAAGAAGTTTTAACGGAAAGATTATTGCGCCGCCAAACGGAAGACATTGGATGTATGACCAAGAAACAATTGATAAATTATTGAATGAAGGAAGGATTGTCCTTAATCGAAATGGAGTTCCGCGTTTGAAAAAACTTCTGAATGAATTAAGCGGACTTTCTGTTACTGATTTGTGGACTGACATTGAACCAATTAATTCTGCGGCGGCTGAAAGACTTGGCTATCCAACCCAAAAACCCGAAGCACTTCTCGAAAGAATTATCAGCGCGTCTTCCAATGAAGGCGATGTCGTGCTTGATGCGTTTTGCGGTTGCGGCACGACCGTCGCCGTCGCCAATCGTTTGAAACGCCGCTGGATTGGAATGGATATTACTTATCAAAGCGTCGCGCTGATTTTGAAACGCTTGAAAGACAGCGCGGGTCAGGTGGCGGTTGAGGCGGTCGAGCTGCACGGCGTTCCGAAAGATATGGAATCGGTTGACGCTCTTGTTCATAAAAAAGACGACCGCGTTCGCAAAGAGTTTGAAAAATGGGCGATTCTCACTTATTCGGACAATCGTGCCGTTATCAACGAAAAGAAAGGCGCGGATATAAGGAATTGACGGCGTTGCCTACACGCGCAAATCACGCGACGAAATTTTGCCCGTGATGCTGTCGGTCAAAAGCGGCAAGAATGTCGGCGTCGCCGAAGTGCGCGATTTGTTCGGCGTCGTCAAAAGCGAAGGCGCGGCGTGCGGCATTTACATCACCCGATTTGAGCCGACCAAACCGATGATTGAATTTGCCAAACAGCAG
>JALZOE010000502.1 GCA_030857325.1 Acidobacteriota bacterium | reverse complement strand
GGTGAAACGACATCCCAAAGTTTTCCATTTTGGTCAATGAATTCCAATGCTTCATCGTGAAATCTAGTTAATTTTAATCCGTATAGCTTTTCTGCCGCAATACCGGCTTCTCCTTCAACTGCGATTATCCCTTTAACTTTATCTTTTCCCAATTCAGCGATACGCTCTCTGTCTTTAATCGAGTAAGGATTACCTTTGTGGTCAACCTTCGGCGTTTTGCCGATTGCCGCTTTTGCTTCAAAAAAATCATCAATTTTGGTTTTTAATGATTTGACGGCATCTTGCAGTGATTTGGGCAATTTTTCAATCGGCAGTTTGTCAATCGCATTTTTCAAACCTTTCAAAAGCGGTTCGACAGCCTTTGCAAATCTGCCGTCCGCTTTTGCCATTTCAACTGTTTTTTCGATAATCTTCACCAGCTTCGGCAGTTTGCCAATCTTCGCTAAATCGCCCAAATACGGAATAATGCCGAGTGCCGAAATGCCCGCGCCCCAGTAATCGCCGCGTCCGATTGAAATTATTGCGTCCGCGCCGTCGGCGATGCCCGTCGGGTCGAAGATGCCGACGACCGATAAACCGACTTGGGTTAAATCCGCAATCAATTCTTTTTGTTCAGAGGTTAAGCCTTCGAGCGACGGATTTAATTTGTTTTCGATTTGCCGACGCCGATAATCAGCCGAGTTGATGCCGGTGCGCGAGGCGGTTGTTACGTTCGGGTCGGCGTTGGCTGCGCGGTTTGTATTCGGCGGCGGCGAACTGATTAAACGCCCCGACAGAGCTTCAATCGTTTTTTCGCGCAAGTTGACCGTGATTTCGTATTGACCTCTGGAATTTAACCGCGCGACGAATTGTCCTTTGCCCCAATCGATTTGTTCAGCCGGATTTTCCTTTGTATCGAAACGCAGTTTGAGCATCGCCGCCTGCACTTTGCTGCGAACGTCAAAACCGTATTTTTGAAAGATTTTCGTCTCGACTTGTTCCTCGGTTAAAACAATCGTCGCCGGACGTTTTCCGTTTAATGCTAATTCGGACGGCGAAAAGACGAGTTTTTCCTTGTAAAGATTATTGTCGCCGTCATTTTTGACCGTGTTGGCGGCTGTCGTGTAATTATTTGCCGAAATCTGATTAATTCTTCCCATAAAAACTCCCGTAAATTTCTTCTGTTATCAGGTTATCGGCAAATTTTGAAAAAAGTTTCCCGGTTTTTTCAAAAAGTTTTGTCAAATCCAATCCGCTCGCGCACCGCGTAAATCGTTTTGTCCTGCGATTCGTGATATGTCCGCACGAGCATTTCGGCGAGTAATCCCATCAGAAAAAACTGCATCGAGATTGCCAGCAGAACAATCGCAATTACCGGCAGAGGCGTTAAGATGAGCGAAACGCCGTAAATAAATTTCAAAACAAACGCCCAAACGCCCGCGATGATTGAAAGAAAAAATGTAATCAAGCCGAACGTGCCGAAAACGTAAATCGGTTTCGTTTGGTAGGAAGCCATAAATTTTATCGTCATCAAATCGAAAACAACTTTGACGGTTCGGGAAATTCCGTATTTCGATTTGCCCATTGTTCTGGCGTGATGTTCGACAGGAATTTCCGTAACCCGCGCGCCTGCCCAACTTGCGTAAATCGGGATAAATCGGTGCATTTCGCCGTAAAGTTTAACGTCCTGAATCACTTCGCGCCGGTATGCTTTGAGCGAACAACCGTAATCGTGAAGCGGCACGCCGCCGATTTTTGAAATCACGGAATTGGCAATCCACGAAGGAATTTTCCGCATAATCAATTTATCTTTTCGGTTTTTGCGCCAGCCGGAAACAACGTCGTAGCCTTCGCTAATTTGTCCAAAAGTCTGGTAATGTCTTTCGGGTCGTTTTGCAAATCCGCGTCCATCGGAATCAGAATTTCGCCCGTCGCCGCGTCAATTCCGGCGCTCATCGCCGCCGTTTGCCCGTAATTTCTTCTTAACGAAATCACGCGGACGCGCAAGTCCTGAGCGGCGATTTCCCGCAAGATTTGCAGAGATTTATCCGTCGAGCCGTCGTCAACGTAAATGACTTCCGCCGTTTTCCCTAATTCATTCAACGCTTCGGAAATCTTCGCGTGCATCAGACGCAGGTTTTCTTCTTCGTCCAGAACGGGCAAAAATAAAGACAATTCGGGCGCGGTTTGTGTCGTTTTGTTCGACGGTTGTGGTTGCGGTGAATTCATTTCAGATGACAAATAAGAAATGTAAAACTTTTCGGCGGAAAAATACAGCCGGAAGAAAATGGAAAATGGAAAATGGAAAACGGATAATGGATAATGAAAAATCGGCGGCGGGAAATTGAAAGCAAAGTTTTTTGGAAATTTACCTCTATATGTTAAATCTTAATTTTCCATTTTCCGTTTTCCATTTTCAAACTTATGAACGTCTGGCAAATAATTCTGCGGCTCGCGCCGTTCGTCAAACCTTACAAATCGCTCGTCATTATTTCGTTTTTTCTGACTTTAATCGGCGCGGTCGCGGCGCAAATCAATCCGCTCGTTTTGCGCTACACGGTTGACACGACTCAGCAATTGCTGAGCGAAGGCGAAACCGCCGCCGGAAGCGCGTCGCTGCTTTTGTTTATCAGTGCCGTTTTGTTCGGCAAGGAACTCGTCAACATCGCCGTCAAATACGGGCAAAGTATGATCGG
>JALZOE010000097.1 GCA_030857325.1 Acidobacteriota bacterium | reverse complement strand
CGCACGATGCGGTCGGTAAAATCGTGCTTTACGCCATTTCCGAAAAAAAGGAACTGCACGAATTGAGTCTGGCGGAAATGCGGAGTTTTTCACCGCAGATTGAGAAAAACGTGTTTGACGCTTTGAGCCTGGAGCAAACTCTGGCGAGCAAATCGCAAATCGGCGGCACGTCGCCGGAAAGAGTTTTCGAGGCTATGGACGCGGCGCGCGGCGCGCTTGAAATGGAAGAATGAAACTAAAAGGAAAGATAAATCTTCAAACCTTTAAATTAAGAAATTATTATAAGTCGTCTCAAAAAACAGCGAGCCGACAAAAATGCTTTCGTTTTTTCTTTGGCGTTCTCTGCGCCTTTGCGGGAAACAGGGAAATACCCCGCAAAGGCGCAAAGCGCGCAAAGTGAAGCGCGAAGTATTTTTGTGATGAGTTTTGACTGAAATATAAAAATAGAACGTTTCCCGAATAAAAATTCGCCGCTTTACAAATGCACAAATTCGTCCGCAGTCTTTTAACCGAATGGCGCAGGCTCAAATTGCCTTTTACGGGCGAAACATTTGTCGTCGGCGTTTCGGGCGGCGCCGATTCGGTGAGCTTGGCGCTGGCGCTCAATGAATTGAAAGAATTGGAAAAACTGAATCTGCGTTTTGTCGTCGCTCATTTTAACCACGATTTGCGCGGCGTCGAAAGCGGCGAAGACGAACTGTTCGTCAGGGATTTTGCCGCAAAATACGATTTGGAGCTGGCTTTTTACAAAGAAAAAATTTCCGGTTCGGGCAATCTCGAACAAAATGCGCGGCTCGCCCGTTACGAATTCCTTCGTGAAACAGCCGAAAACCTGCGCGCCTTTGGAGTTTTAACCGCTCACACGCTTAACGACCAAGCCGAAACTTTTCTGCTGAATTTAATTCGCGGTAGCGGATTGGAAGGTCTGGGCGGAATGAAAAGTATCAGAAGTTTAGAGTTCGGGGTCCAAAGTCAGAAAAGCCAATTACGAATTACGAATTACGAATTACGAGAATCCGAAACCGAAGACGAATCCGAAATCCAAAATCAAAATTCCGAAATCAAGCTGATTCGACCTTTATTAAGTTGGGCAAAGCGTGAAACGACCGAAAACTTCTGCCGCGAAAACGAAGTCGAGTTCAGATACGATTCGATGAACGACGATTTGGCGTTCAAACGTGTGCGGATAAGAAAAGTTTTGCTGCCGCTGCTCAAGGATTTTAACCCGAAAATTGTTGAAACACTGGCAAAAACGGCAAATCTTTTACGCGAAGATTTTGCCGGACTGGAAAAATCGGCGGATGCGTCCGTTAAAAATTTTGCCGCGCGTAAACCGGACGAGCAAAGTCTGGATTTGAAGGAATTGAAAAACTTATTTCCGTCGATGCGCCGCCAGATTCTGCGCGAATGGCTCAAAAAAATGCGCGGCGATTTGCGCGCACTCGATTCAAATCACGTCGAAGCGATTGAAAATTTAATTTTCAGCCGAAAAAGCGGGCGCGTCATTCAATTGCCGAACGGCGAAACCGTAACGAAAAGACAAGGCAGATTATTCTTTGAAAAAACAAAGGTTGAAAAAAGCGCGGTTGAGAACTACAATTAAGGTTTGGCTTTTAAAGCGGGTGAAATTCCTAATGAGAACAACGAATGAAAAGAAACTTTCATCAAAAGTCAGTAACCGAAATTACAAAGTTAAACTTTCAACCGGCAGCGATGAAAGTTATTTTTGGAGGCACAAAAGTTGAGTTCTAAAGCAAAACAAGTCTTACTGTGGTTAATGATTATTTCCAGCGCGTTGTTGTTTGTTTACTTTTTGCAGGGCAAGCAAACCAAACCGCCGCAGGATTTAACCATCGACGCGGCAATGACCCGTATCGAAAATAAGGATTTTAAGGAAGCGTCTTTTAAACAAGGGCAAGTCGAATTTAAGGACGCGAACGGCGCTGTTTTTGTTACGACAATCGGAAGCGATTCGACCCGCGAAACGCTCTTAAAATCTATTACCGATTTCAATAAAGCAAATCCTGCCTCGCAGATAAAAACCAATGAGGAAGCCTCGTCGAGCGGCTGGGGCTGGATTTTGTTAATCAACGCCTTGCCGTTTATATTGCTAATCGGATTTCTTGCTTTCACCCTGCGCCAAATGCAGGCGGGCGGCAATAAAGCTCTCAGCTTCGGTAAATCGCGCGCCAAACTCCTTAATAATCAACAAAAGCGCATAACATTCAAAGATGTCGCCGGCGTTGACGAAGCTAAGGAAGAACTCGAAGAAATCATCGAATTTTTGAAAGACCCGCAGAAATTTCAAAAGCTCGGCGGAAAAATTCCGAAAGGCGTCCTGATGGTCGGACCTCCGGGAACGGGTAAAACTTTGCTTGCCAAAGCCGTCGCCGGTGAAGCGAACGTTCCGTTTTTCTCAATTTCCGGCTCGGATTTTGTCGAAATGTTTGTCGGCGTCGGCGCGAGCCGCGTGCGCGACTTGTTTGAACAGGGCAAAAAGAACGCGCCGTGTATTATTTTTATCGACGAAATAGATGCCGTCGGTCGTCATCGCGGTGCCGGTTTAGGCGGCGGACACGACGAGCGCGAGCAGACCTTAAATCAACTGCTGGTTGAAATGGACGGTTTTGAATCGAACGACGGCGTTATTCTCGTCGCTTCGACAAACCGCCCGGACGTTCTCGACCCGGCGCTGCTTCGTCCCGGACGCTTTGACCGTCAGGTTATCGTTTCATACCCGGACGTTCGCGGGCGCGAAGGCATTCTGAAAGTTCACACGCGCAAAATTCCGCTTGACGACAGCATCAACGTTAATGTTATCGCTCGCGGAACTCCGGGATTTACCGGCGCGGATTTGGCGAATTTGGTTAATGAAGCCGCGTTGACGGCGGCGCGCCGCAATCAGAAAGTCGTTACGATGAACGACCTCGAATTTGCTAAAGACAAGGTGATGATGGGACCCGAACGTCGCAGTATGGTCGTTTCCGAAAAGGAAAGACGATTGACGGCGATTCACGAAGCCGGACACGCGCTGGTCGGCATCAACATTCCCGAAAGCGACCCGGTTCATAAGGTTACGATTGTTCCGCGCGGGCGGGCGCTCGGCATAACTTATTATCTGCCTGAACATGATATTCTGGGGCGCACGAAAGAAGAACTTCTGGCGATGATTGCCAACGCGATGGGCGGACGCATTGCCGAAGAACTTTTCATCGGAAGCATTACGACCGGCGCGTCGAACGATATTGAACGAGCTACCGAATTAGCCCGCTCGATGGTCTGCCAGTACGGAATGTCGGAACTCGGACCGCTCGCTTTCGGCAAAAAAGAGGAACAGGTCTTTTTAGGACGCGAAATCGCTCAACATCGTGATTTCAGCGAAGATACGGCGATAAAAATCGATTTGGAAGTCAAAAGAATTATTTCCGAACAATACGAACGCGCTAAAAAGATTTTGTCTGAAAATAAAGTAGCGATGGAGAATCTGACGCAGGCTTTGCTCGAAAGAGAAACGCTCGACAGCGTGCAGATTCGGCGTATCGTCGCCGGGTTATCGCTTGACGAAGAGAGTGGTGAAGTCGGTAACAACGATAAAGGAACGCCGCAGAAAACCGAGGATGAAACTTCAAAGAATCCATTTAAAACCCCGATTCTGACGCCGGTTACGGGAAACAATCCGGCGACGGCGTAAATCGTTTTAATCAAATAAAGAAAAGCGTAAGTTGAAATTAACTTACGCTTTTTTTTTGACCGGTAATAATAAATTATTTTTGAGCGAGAATCTGCCGCAGTCTTTCGACCAGACGGCTTTGCGGATTTGTTTCTTCCAGGCGCGTTAAAACTCGATTAGCCTGCTCCAACTCATTTTTTTTGAAATAAGCGACGCCTAAATTGTAAAGCGTCGGTTCATACGTCGGATTTGTTTGCAGCGCAATTTGAAGTTCTTTTATCGCGCGGTTTAAATCGGGCGACTCGCCTTCGACAAAGGTTATGCCCAAATCGGTTCTGACGTTTATATCTTCCGGCTTTTTTTCGAGCGCCAGAAGATACCATTTCCGCGCCTTGTCAAATTGTTTCGAGTCGAAATACGTGTTCCCGATTTTGATAATTGTGTCGTAATCGTCGGGTTTAATCCGGCTGGCTTTTTCATAAAATTCGACGGCTTCGTCAAACTTTTGAATTTTCGCATACATATCGCCCGCTTTTATCTGCGCCCCGAAATTATCCGGTTCTTTGTCCGCCGTCTCCAGCGTTTGAGCGATTTCCGGCATCATTGCCGCCTGTTTCTGCGATTCTTTAATATCGACGGCTTGCGTTTGCGGATTTTGAAACGGCGCGGCAGGCGCGCTTTGAGCGGCGTCGGTTTGTGAAACGGCGTTTCGATTCAGATTGTTCGCCAGAAAAAAACCGCCGAAAAAACCGATAAAAAGTCCGATAACCGCGAACAAAATGTTTTCTTTTTTCATTAAATATTTCTTATTGAATCAGCCGCTTGAAATAAATATTCGGTTTAAGTTCTTTATTTCCCTGTCCGATTATGTATGTGCCTTGATTGTCGATATAGCTGTCAAAATTTACAGACGGCTGACCGACTATTTCCCAACCTTCCAAACCGAGTTTGGCGACCGCTTTCGTGTAAGCCAATTCTTTGGCGCGATTAAAAGCCAGATTTTTTGAGTTGCTTGTGTTTTCCAATCTAAAATCCTGTAAAAATTTGGCGTAAACCAATTCGGCTTTTACTTCTTCGTTTTGACAGCCGTTTGTTTGCAGAAAACAAATATTCGCAGCGCCGGTTATAGGCGATTGATTTTCAGAATTGAGAGGAATATGCGTGAACGTAATCGCCGCGTATTCCCATCGATTAACATATTTCTTTTGCGCCGACGACGGAGAAAAAATCAACAGCGCGCCCGCGCAGAAAATCAAAAATCCGACGAATGCTCCAACAAAAACGAAAATAAATTTCTTCATAAATTTGCAACTTCCTTCTAAATTTTACGGTTAAGCTGAAAACTACACGACGAAAATTTATTAAAGTTTCGTTTTCTCAAGCGTAGCTGTGCAGTCCGGGAAGCAAATAACTGACGCCGAGATATGTAAAAATCACCAGAAGAAATCCGACGATTGCAAAATATGCCGAACTTCTGCCTGACCAGCCGCGAGAAATTCTGGTGTGCAGAAAGGCGGCGTAAGTCAGCCAGGCGACAAGCGCGCCGGTTTCCTTTGAGTCGAAACCCCAGGGTCTGCCCCACGATTCGTTCGCCCAGATTGCGCCCGTAATAAGGAGCATCGCTAAACCAGCAAACGCCAGACACGCCGTTTTATACATCAAACCGTCGAGCGAATCGAGCGACGGCAATCTTTCAATCAGCTTTTCGGTTCTGAACGCGAATAAAATTACGAAAAACGTTCCCGCCAGTGCCGTAATCAAACCAGCAACTTCGACCGGATTCGTATTTAAGGTCAGAAACATTTTCTCGCCGTTCGTCTGCAAATATTGTTTTGCCGCCAAATCAAACTGCATCGTCGTCAGCGCGGAAAATTCTGCTGCCGAAAGTCCCTGTTTGGAAGCGATTTCCTTTCCGGCTGTTATAAATTGAGACGAATCCTGATTGAGTTGATTTTGCAGTTTCGGGTAAACGTCGGTTGTCGATTTTATGCCCGAAACCAATAACGCAATCGCCAGAATTTGCGCGACGAGCGAAAGTTTCAATAAAATATGACCGATTTTTTTCGCCGCTTTTTTGTTTTGATAAATATAAATTAAAAAAGAAACGATGACGCCGAGCAGCAAAATGCCGGACAAAACAAGCGCCGTGCCGACGTATGGAATTTCCAATCGAAACGGCGACGAAAACGGTTTTCCGCCCGACGGACTCGGCACGAAAAGTCCGGCGCGGTAAACGAATTCTGTGAAAACCGAAAATTTACTAATTGTGGCGATAACGCTCAAGGCGAAAACGCTCGACCAGATTGCCATCGTTTCGACTTTCACGCGGTCTTTCAATAAATAAATTACCGCGACGGCGAAACACACCAGCGCGACGCCGTAGCTTAAAGAAGCGACGCCGACGTGAATCGGACGCCAGTAGGAATCGAGAACCGGCGGCAAATCGATAAATTCCGACCCGATAAATCTCGCTAAAGTCAAAATAAGCGCGGCGAGCGGCAATGAAAACGCGCTTAAAAATTGAAATTTTTTGCGGTTGGCGATAAGCACCGTCGAGAAACCCGCGCCGAAGGCGAAAGCGAGACTAAAATCATACAAATTGGCAAACGGAATGTAGCGAAAAAACCACGGCGTTTCCGTATTTCCGCCCGCGCGCAGCATCGCAATCTCGCGGTCATACGCGCCGAACCATCGGACGAGCCAGCTCGACAAGTTAAAGAAAACACCGAGCGCGCCGCTCCACAAACCGATTTTCAGCGCCATATCCGACGGCGCGTAAAGATTCGTCAATTGAAAAAGCGCGGCGAAAATATAACACGCCAGCGCAATCATCATTAGCGCGCCGTCGGAGATAAATCTGCCGCCGATTTCGATGCGGAGAAAAAGCATCAGAAACGAGCCGGCGATTATCAGAATCGCGGGCAGATACGCTCTCCAAGTGGAATTGTTTTCTATACGTTTTACTTCTTCCATATAATTTTTTGAAAATGAAAACAAATTTATAAATAAGACTTTCTCATTTTTTGCAGAAGCCCGCACGCCAATGAGGGCGAAAATCACACTTACCGACGTGCGTGTTTCCTCATTTTTATTCCGATTGAATTTGCGGTTTCGGTGCGGTTAAATCGTCGCGTATTTTTTCAAACTTGTCTTCAAATGCCAATGCGTTGCGGTTGGCGTGTCCGCCGAGAACGATTTCAAAATTTTCTTCGCCGTTCTTTTCGATTAAAGCCCAGACGCGGCGGTGCGAAACGAAAAATACGAAACAGAGCGCGCCGATTAGACCGAAGCCGCCGATATACCAGGCGATAAAAGCCGCGTTGAACGGGTCGTATTTTATCGAAAGAACGTGCGCGAGCGGCGATTTTTCAAATTCTGCCAGACGCCATTTATAACCGGCGACGGGCGCGCCGATTGGAATATTGTCGGGCATTTTTCTGCCGAAGGCGTAACCGGATTTCATCTCGCCGTCGGGCGTCGTAATATTTAATTTAACCGCCGGATTATTATAATCCGCCGAGCGCGTGTCGGGCTGCGCGCCTCTCAAAACAAAATCGGGAAAAAACGCTTCGTAATCGACCCGCGTTCCGTCGGGAAGATTTGTCGAGCCGTTTCTTGCTAAACTCACGTTAAACGGCTGTCCGCCTGTTTGCGGCGTAACTTCCAAAATCATATTGCGGGCGCTGCCGACCGTAATTGCGCTCGCCTGAAAAAATCTGTAGCCGCGATAGCTGAACGGTTTATTGAGGCTGACATCGGCGGCGGTTTTGCCGTATTCCGGGTCGTCGATTTCGATTCTCGTGTGCCAGTTCATCGTGTTGCTGATTTCAATCGAGCCTTTCGGGTCGATTAAATTCTGCTCGATGTCGGTGCAGTAAATCGTAAACGGCAAACTGACGACGTAGCGGTCTTGTTTATCCAGATTAAATTCAATCATCTGAATTTCGCTCATCGTCTGTCCGGGCATCATCCGCACGTCGGCGTCAAATCCGGTTTGCAATGCGACGAAATGACCGAGAAACAAAGTTAAAAGCGCGACGTGAACGATATACGCACCCAGACGATTCCATTTTCCTCGCTCGCCGAAAACGAAAACCCGGTTGTTTTTTTCCGAAACGCGCGTGGTTAAACCGTTCGCTTTGAAAATGCGGCTGATTTCCTCGACAATTTCGTTTTCATTTTCGCCTTTCATTTCAACCGTCGCATTTTGCTTTTGACCAAGAAGCCAATTTTTTGAACCGTCGATTTTCGGGCGCGAAATGTAAGACCAGGCGGAAGGGAAACGG
>JALZOE010000501.1 GCA_030857325.1 Acidobacteriota bacterium | reverse complement strand
ACTTTTGTAAAGCTTAAAAATGCCGGATGCGTGATTATTTATTTTCAGCCCTGTAAATTTAAGACAATACCGATGCTTGAACTTCTTGATATTATCGTCATTTTACTAATTGTCGTCGGCTGGAGTTTGATTACTCAGGCAGCGCGGGATATTTTCGTCACTGTCCGGTTAGCGGCGACTGTTCCGCAAAAAAATGAACAGAAAACCATTTATTTTTATTCCTTGAGTTGTCTGCTCATATCCAGAGCCTTTCATATAATTAAGTCTCGCAAACGCCTGCGAATTTTCGCGCCCGCAGCCGGTGTTTTGTTTCCGGCGTTACAGTTTCTCTTTTGGAAAATGTCGATTGTATTCGGATTCGCTTTTTTGTATCTGGCGGTTAATTTGAAACTTAAGGGCGAAGGATTTGCCGACCAATTTTCCGAAGATTTTTTTTCGACTATATGGTTAAGTTTCACAATCTCGGCGCGATATGCCCCTTATAATCTAAATTCCGATGAAATGCTCGTTTTCCTGATCGCCAACCTTCAATTTTATCTGGGATTCCTCTTCTACGGGTTTGTCTGCTTTTATCTTTTAACTTTATGGCGAAAAGCCAAACGGCTTCAGCCTCGTCTTTACGGGCTTGAAAATGAACTTAAAAAAACTTACTCCCCATTTGATTTTTCCGACAAACTCAAAGAGTCGTATAACACAAAAGAAATAATAACGATTTTGGGAAGTTGGGAATTGTGGGCGGACAGGTTGAGAGACGATTTAATCTCCTGCCCGTCTTTGATTTACAATCTTTCGCTGACAAAAAACCGGACGTGGCTGGCATCATTAAACATTGTACTGGACGCTTCGGCAGCCGTTATCGTTACTTCCGACGCGGCAGTCGAATGTCAAGGGAAACGCGCTTTCGCGGCGGCGCGACACACGCTTGTCGTGATAGCCGATTATATTCAAGTATTGCCGCCTGATTCAAGACATTTATTATCTTTTCAGAAATCTTCCGCAAATTATGCGGATGAAATACTTTCGGCGGAAATAATTTACGATGCGAAAGAAAACTGCACGGCGCGGAAAGAAATTGAAATGCTGTCAATCTGGCAGTTTACCTATCAATCTACATTATGGACGCTTTCCGATTATCTCGCTGTCGAGTTGCCGTCCCGAAACGAAAAAAAATTGCCGGTTATCGAGTAATCATAATCGGCTCGCGCAGTATTTGCAGAATCGAGCGTCCGCGTCGTGGTCTTGCGCGTGGCATTCGGGGCAAACTCGCGTCGAGATTTTCTTCGCCGAGCGCGAAAGCTCGACCGTGACGATTCCGGTCGGTACGGCGATAATCGCGTAACCCATTATCATTACCAGAGAAGCAAATGCTTTGCCGAGCGGAGTCTGCGGCGACAAATCGCCGTAACCGACGGTCGTTAAAGTTACAATCGCCCAATAAACGCTCGTCGGAATGTCGTTAAAACCGTTCGCCTCGCCTTCGATGACATACATTATCGAACCGATAATCGTCACCAGCGCCAAAACGCCAAGCAGAAAAACGCTGATTTTTTTCACGCTCGCTTTTAACGCTCCGGTTATCACTTCGGCTTCGCTGACGAATTCGGCTAATTTGAGAATGCGGAAAACCCTGAGCAGGCGTAAAATTCGGATCGCCAGCAGATACTGCACGCCCGGGAGAAAAAGAGTCGCGTAAGTCGGAATAATCGCCAGCAAATCAATGATGCCGAAAAAGCTCTTCGCGTATCGAAGCGGTCTTCGGACGCTGATTAAACGCAGCACGTATTCGATGGTAAAAAGAATCGTAAACGCCCATTCCGCCTGCGAAAGCAGCGTTCCGTAATCGTCGCGCGCCGATTTGACGCTTTCCAGAATGACGACGGCGACGCTTAAAACAATCGTTGCTAGCAGCAGAACGTCGAAGGTTTTGCCGCCGAGGGTTTCCGCCTCGAAAATAATTTCAAAAAGGCGGTGTCTCCATTTTGATTCGGCTGGTGTTGCCGCTTCCTTTTTCATTACAAATAATTTAACCGAAATCGGGAAACTTTGCCTCTCGATTCAAAATGTTTCCGCCCGAATTAAAATTTCCAGAAAACCGGAATCAAAAAGGTCGCCAGCAGCCAGAAAACGATGTTGAGCGGCGTGCCGACTCGGACGAAATCAAAAAATTTGTATTGTCCGGGTCCGTAAATCATCGTGTTCGTCTGGTAGCCGACCGGAGTCATAAAACTCGCCGAAGCCGCGAAGGTAACGGCGACGAGAAACGGCTGCGGATTAACGCCCAGGGTTGCGGCGGTCGCAATGGCTATCGGGGCGAGCAGAGCGGCGGTCGCGTTGTTCGACATCGTTTCGGTTAAAACGGAAGTCAATAAATAAAACGCCGACACGAGCGCGACTAAACCTAAAGTTCCGACCGAGGAAACGATTTGCGTTGAAATCATCCGCGCCGCGCCGCTTTTGTCGAGTGCGACGCCCAGAGACAAAACACCGGCGAGCAGAAAGATGATTTTCCATTCAATCGCCTGATACGCTTCGTCGAGCGTGATGCAGCCGAGCAAAACGAGGAGAATCGCGCCGAGAACGGCGGCGACGACAATCGGCGCGAAATTCAGACTCGCCGCCAGAACCACGCCTGCGACGATTGCGGCGGCGATTGCGACTTTGCCGCGCCGGAATTCGACCGTTTGTT
>JALZOE010000500.1 GCA_030857325.1 Acidobacteriota bacterium | reverse complement strand
ACCGTGTAATAACCTTTTGAACCCGAAACGCGATAACGTCCGAAGCGGTCAAACTCGACACGCGGGCGAACCTTTTTTGCTTTTGCGATTGCTTTTTCCAACTGCTCGATTCCTTTTAATATAAACATTTTTTGTAATCCGTCCTTTGTTGAATTTGTTAATTGCTTAACTTGAAATAAAGTCTATCATACACGATAGAGATATACAAGCTAAAATATCACTTGCGATATACTTTTTTTTGGTTTATTATTTTCAAGGTATGAAAATTCTAAGCACAGCAGAAGCGGCGGAAAAATTAAAGATTTCAGCTATTCGAGTTCGCCAACTAATTCAAGAAGGACGCTTACCCGCTCAAAAAGTCGGGCGCGATTACGTTATTCAAGAGAGTGATTTGAAATTGGTTAATGAAAGGCGAAACGGGCGACCGAAGAAAGAAGCGGCGACCGAATAGTTTTGAGCAAAGAAAAACGGCTTGAGGCGTCAAAATGCAAAGCTAGAATATGACTTTTATTGAAGTAGGGACATTTATTATTGATGTAGAGAAAATTATATATGTTCAAGTTCTCTCACCGGTGGCTGTAGATGTCTATTTTGCCGGCGACGTGAAAGTTCGCATTATGGGACAGGACACCAAAGATTTCTTAAATTTTTTGCGTGGCAACGAATAAGTTTTTCAAAAGAAAAACGGCTTGAGCCTTCAATCTCAAACCGTCTCTTTTCAGTTCTTTGACAACTGAATAGCCTATTACGCAAAAGCAGTCTATCAAAGTATTTTGATAACTTGCAAGTGCCTGTATCTAATAATGTATCTGTTACTTGCTGTTTTGGAGTATCACAGAGCAACAAAACATAATTTAGATATTCAATAGATAACACTCTGTAACACTCTGTAAATGTAAGTAAAATAAGCCCTTAATGTATGTTTGATTCATAAGATTTGATTCAAAATTTTTCCCTTTATAATTCGTTGTAAATTCGGAAATTTATTCGTCTCTTTTGCAGCTTGAAAAACAATTTGAAACATCGGTTCGATGTATTGAACGAAATGAGTTTTGCCGCGTTTTGCCGATTGATAAGAAAACGTGCCGATTGCCTTTAGACAGCGTTGAATCGTTTGCAGGCGAAATTGATAAAGAAATTCTTCAAAATCGATTTGCTCCAAGCCGAGATTTTCTCTCTCCGACAAAAGAAAGCGAATTTTTTCCGCGAGCCAATTCTCGTTCGGCGCTTCTAAAACTCTGTCGAGCAGGAGCGAAACCAAATCGTAGCTTGCCGCGCCGATGCGGGCGTCCTGCTGGTCGATAATTCGCAATCGGTTTTCCCAATCAATCATTATATTCGCCGCGTGAAAATCCCGATGACACAAAACCGCGGCGCATTGTTCTAGTTCTCGCGCAAGTTCGGCAAACTCTTCGGCTAAAGCCAAATTATCAGGCTCGGAAAGCGGCTGTTTTCTGTAAGTTTCAAAATAATGTTCCTTGAAAAAATTCAATTCCCAGACGAGTTTTTCTTTGTCGAATTTCAGGCGCGAGGCAATCGAATCGAGTTCAAAGGCTTTGGCGGTTGTCGCCTGAATGCGCGCAATCAATTTAATTGCATCGTTTATTAAATCGTTTCGCCGCGCCGAACCCGCGTCGATTAAACGGGCGCGCAGAATGGTGTCGCCGAAATCTTCCTGAACGACGACGCCGAGTTCGCCGCTGAAATCGTAAATCTTTGCGACGGGCAAGCCGCCGCGCAAAAAAAGATTCGTAACGTCGAGATAAGTTTGTTCTTTCGGCAGAAATGGTTCCGGGTAAACGCAGGCGATTGCGGGCGCGTTTTTCCAACGGATACGGAAATATTCGCGCGTCGATGCGTCCGGCGTCAAAGGTTCGATTTTTACCGGCTCGCGTCGCTCGGCGAGAAATTGTTCCAGATTTTGTCGGGCGGAAATCATAATTTCATTTAACATTTAACATTTAACATCTGATTTGAAGAAATTGCGGCAGATGAAGATGTTTATTAGTAAATGATAAATGATGAATGTTAAATGTTAAACGTCGAGCGGGACGATGTAATTTTCACCGACGCGCTCGCCTTTCAGAGCTTTTTCGGGAATCTCGTCGCAGTGCGCGAGCATCTCGGCGCGCACAATCGCGGCATTTTCAAATCGTTCGTCCGCCCGGACGGTTACGCCGTCGGCGATAATCGTTCGATGCAGCTTTGCGCCGCTTTCGATTGTAACGTCGTTCCACAATACCGAATTGGAAACTGCGGCGTCGGGCGCAATCGCGCAATTGTCGCCTTTGCAGACGTTCGCGCCGTTCATCATCGCCAGCGAAATATCGAGATAGCGCGGAATGGTCGAAAGCTCAAACCAGTTTCCGCCGCTGACGTGCGCGGCAATGCGCTCGCCGTCGGCAATCGCCGGATTATAAAACGTCGGCACGATGTCGGAATAAACGCCGCGCGGAATGTAATCGAAAACTCGCGGTTCGAGAATGTGAATTCCCGTGAACATTAAAGGCGTCGCCGATTGAGCGGGCAAAGTCGAATGAAGCGGTTCGGGAAAATTTCCGAAGCCTGTAATCAAATTGTTTTCGGTTTCCACAATGGTAAATCTTTCGCGCAAAACGTTTTCTTTCAAAATCATCGTCGCGATTGCGCCCGATTTACGGTGTGTTTCGAGCGCGGCTGATATGTCT
>JALZOE010000005.1 GCA_030857325.1 Acidobacteriota bacterium | reverse complement strand
GCGAAAAGTATGGGTTTGACGATTGAAGGATAAGCAAAAATCGTTTATCCGATGTTTTGATTGAAAGGGAGAAATGTTTGCGCGGACGCGCGCAAAATTAAAAGACATTTCGTTTGAACCTTAATAAATAAATGGCAAAGCAAGGTAAAAAATATCTCGCGGCTCTCGAAAAAGTCGAGCCGAATAAAAGACACACATTAGAAGAAGGAATTTCAAAGGTTAAAGAAATAGCGTTTGCGAATTTCGATGAAACCGTCGAGTTGACGATGTGGCTTGGCGTTGACCCGCGCAAAGCCGACCAACTCGTTCGCGGAACGATTGTTCTGCCGCACGGTTTGGGCGGCAAGGCGAAAGTTATCGTCGTTATCGCGCAGGGCGATAAAGTTCGCGAAGCCGAAGAAGCCGGAGCGGATTTTGCGGGCGGCGACGATTTGGTCGATAAAATCAAAGGCGGCTGGCTCGATTTCGACGCCGTTATCGCCACGCCCGATATGATGCGCTCGGTCGGAACTCTGGGAAAGGTTTTGGGTCCGCGCGGGCTTATGCCGAATCCGAAAACCGGAACGGTGACGATGGACGTTAAAAAAGCCATCGAAGAAACCAAAGCCGGTAAAGTTGAATATCGCGTCGATAAAACGGGCGTTATTCACTCGCCGGTCGGAAAAGTTTCATTCGATGACGGCAAACTTCAGGAAAATTTAAGAATTTTAATCAACGCCGTTATAAAAGCCAAGCCGACGACTGCCAAAGGTCGTTATTTAAAAAAAATCAACCTGGCTTCGACGATGAGTCCGGGCGTTCTGCTCGACGAAGCGGTGTTTGCATAAACGTGTGAGGAGCGAAAACGAAGAAAGAAGAAATATGAAAACCAGAGAACAAAAACAAAAAGATTTAAACGCCCTCACCGAGCAGTTGAGCAATTCCAAATCGGCGATGGTTATCAGTTTTAACCGAGTAACCGTCAATAAAGACCAGGAATTACGCGAACAATTGCGAAGCGCGGGAGCGAATTATAAAGTCGTCAAAAACACGATTGCGCGGCTTGCCGTCGCAGGCACGCCGTATGCGGGAGCGGACGAACATTTTAAAGGCGTTTCGGCGATTGCCTGGACTGATACAGACCCGGTAATTTTATCGAAAACGGTTTCAAAATTTGTCAAAGCCAACGGCGAAACTTTTTCATTTAAGGTCGGCGTCGTTGACGGAAGAGTGGTCAATCTCAGTCAGGTCGAAGCGATTGCCAGCCTGCCGTCAAAAGAAGAGCTTATTTCTAAATTGCTGTTTGTTATCAACGCGCAGGCACAACGTATTGTAACGGTTATCAACGCCGTTCCGCGCAACTTAGCAGTTGTCATCAAACTTATCGGCGACGCAAAACCGGCGGAACAGCAGACTGTCGAACCGAAAACGGAACAGCCGCAAGCGACAGCCGAACCAAGTGATACAACTGAAGAATCAACGGAAACAGTGGCGGCGCAGGCGGATGAACAAGTTCCCGTTCAGGAAGAACCGAAAGCTGAAACAGCGGAACGAAGCGCGGACGAAACCGCCGCCGCACCGGAAACTTCGCAGGAAGAACCAGCGACGGAATAAAAAATTTATTAAGCCGACTCAAGGTAAAAACGGGCGGAAGTGATAAGTCAGGTCGCTTCTATAAGGCTCGGGCGCATAAACAGCTTCGATGCAAAAAAGCTGAAAAAGCGTCTCATTGGGTTCTCCGGCTGACCTGAATAAAAGCCGTTAATTATAATTTGATTTCAAATCATAATTAACGATTTACCAAATAAACATAGAACCCTAGAGGAAGGAAAATAATTATTATGGCAGTTTCAAAAGAAGAAGTAGTCGAGTTTTTAAAAGGTATGACGTTGCTCGAAGCGTCGGAATTGGTTAAGGAATTGGAAGAGGTTTTCGGGGTTTCGGCTGCTGCGGCTGCCGCCCCGATGGCGATGGCGGCTGGCGCGGGCGGCGGTGATTCGTCTCCGGCAGAAGCTGAAAAGGATACGTTCGATGTAATTTTGACCGCCGCCGGCGGCGCGAAAATCAATGTTATTAAAGTCGTCCGCGAAGTCGTTGCCGGTCTCGGGTTAAAAGAAGCCAAAGAACTGGTTGACGGCGCGCCGAAGGCGATTAAAGAAGGCGTTTCCGCCGCCGAAGCTGAAGAAATCAAAAATAAACTGACCGAAGCCGGAGCGTCGGTTGAAGTTAAATAACTTAGTTGTTAAACTAAACTGGCAAGTGTGAGAGGACAACCAAACTTTCACACTTGCCATCTATTGTTTACGTATTTACGCAAATTTTGAAATTCTAAAATTTACCGGAATTTCTTTATATAGTTGAGAAGCAATTCATATAGTTGAGAAGCAATTCTCGCAGACAATTTTGGAGAGTCGGTGTCGGTTTTGACATCCTCAAAAAATTTATATTACAGCAATACTGCTAAAGTTTAAGCGGTCAGGGCAAAGTTTACCCTCGACCGCATTTGCCGTCTTTATTTGAAAGTATTTAAAAAGATTATTCCTATGATTATTAAATCAAGGAAATACTAGCAACAAAAACTCTTTAAATCAACAAGTTTTTTTTCCGTCAAGAACCTGAATATCAAAATTATGATTCTTAATCCGCTACAAACAAATACCAACGGGCTTGGACGCCGAACAAGTCAAGCGCCGAAACGCGTAGATTTCTCGAAAATTTATACATCCGCTCGTATTCCGAATCTTATCGAAGTGCAGCGTGAATCATACAATCGTTTTCTCCAGATGGATTTGATTCCAGAAGAACGCGATACGGTCGGGCTGCAAACGGTTTTTCAATCGATTTTTCCCGTTTCTGATTTTCGTGAAACGGCGACGCTCGAATTTGTCGAATATCAAATCGGCAACTGGCAGTGCAAGTGCGGCAATCTGGAAGGCTTGGAACACTTACGCGCAAATTGTAAAGAATGCAGCGCAAAAATTAAAGTTGACCCGTTTAATCCGGCGGAAGTTTTATGTAACAACTGCGGAACTTTTAACGTCGTGCGCCCGAAACTTTGCTCGAACTGCGGCGAGCCGGTCGGATTGAAACACAAACACGACCAGCAGGAATGCCAGGAGCGCGGGACGAGCTACAGCGTGCCGCTGAAAGTCAAAATTCGTTTGACGGTTTACGATAAAGACGCGGAAACCGGCGTTTCGACCATTCGCGACATTAAGGAAGAAGACGTTTTCTTCGGCGAAATTCCGCTGATGACCGACAACGGAACTTTTGTCATCAACGGCACGGAACGCGTTATCGTTTCGCAGTTGCATAGAAGTCCGGGCGTGTTTTTCAAGGGCGACCGCGACACGTATTTAGCGAAGATTATTCCGTATCGCGGCTCGTGGGTCGAGTTTGAATACGACCAGAAAGGCATTCTGCACGCGCGTCTCGGCAAGCGCAAAATTATCGCAACGGTTTTCCTTCGCGCTTTGGGATTATGGCTTAATCCGCAGATTGATATGAAAACGGTTTCCGACAATATTTTGGAAGAAGTCGTTAAAAATGCCGAATTTTCAAATGCGGACATTCTGCGCCGGTTTTATACGACCGACGATGTAGTTGTCGAAAAAAGCAAAATTTTCGTCAAGGTTAAACCGGAAGGCGAAACGAATCTCAACGGAATGCGCGCCGAAGAAGATGTTAAGGGTAAGGATGAACCGATTGTTAAAGTCGGCAAAAAAATTACGGCGGCGGCTCTGCGCGAGCTGCGTAAACTCGCCGTCGAACGAGTCGAAGTCGCTCCGGCTGATTTTGAAGGCGCGTTTGCGCTCGACGACGTTATCAACACCGAAACGGGCGAAGTCATTCTCGAAGCCAACAGCGAAATTTCCGCCGCCAAACTTCAGCAAATTGTCGAAGAAGGCGTCGAAGGTTTCTCGGTTTTCTTTCCCGAAAAAGACGCTATCGGCAACGTAATTCTGCAAACTTTGAAAAAGGACGCGATTTCAAAGCCGGTCGATGCTCTGCTTGAAATTTACAGAAAGATGCGACCGGGCGACCCGCCGACCGTGCCGACGGCTTATCGTCTGCTCGAAGGAATGTTTTTCGACGCGCGCCGTTTCGATTTATCGCGCGTCGGACGTTTGAAATTCAACATTAAAATGGGCAGACCGGAACGCCACGATTTGAACAATTCCCTGCTCGAAGCGAAAGATTTTTACGAAGTCGTTAATTATCTGCTTCGTATGAAAAAGGACAGCGAAAATTACGGGCAGGACGACATCGACCATTTGGGAAATCGCCGCGTCCGCGCCGTCGGAGAATTATTAGAAAATCAATTTCGCATCGGTTTAGAGCGAATGGAACGCGCCATCAAGGAAAAAATGTCCATTCAGCAGGATATGTTTACGACGATGCCGCGCGACCTTGTTAATGCAAAGCCGGTAACGGCGGCGGTGCGTGAATTTTTTGGCTCGTCGCAGTTATCGCAGTTTATGGACCAGACGAATCCGCTGTCGGAAATCACGCACAAGCGCCGTCTGTCCGCGCTCGGACCGGGCGGTTTATCCAGAGAACGCGCCGGTTTTGAAGTCCGCGACGTTCACCCGACGCATTACGGGCGCATCTGCCCGATTGAAACGCCGGAAGGTCCGAATATCGGGCTTATTTCTTCGCTTTCGTGTTTTGCGCGGATTAACGAATTCGGTTTTATCGAGTCGCCGTATCGCAAAGTCGAAGACGGTCGGGCAATGGAATACGTCAAGATTTACAACGGCGGCGACACGACTTTTAAGCCGAACGAACACGTCCCGCTCGAAGCCGTCGAAGAAGCTAACGCGAATTTGAAAGAAGGCCAGCGGCAAGCCGATTTTGAACCGTTTCCATTTTACCTGACGGCTTGGGAAGAAGATAAATACACAATCGGGCAGGCAAATATCGAATTGGACGAAAAAGGCAACTTTATCAGCGACCGCAACTCGGCGCGAAACAGAGGCGAATTTATTACCGTTTCCCGGCACGATATTCAATATATGGATGTTTCGCCGAAACAGCTTGTTTCGGTTGCGGCGAGCCTTGTTCCATTTCTTGAAAACGACGACGCCAACCGCGCGCTGATGGGTTCTAATATGCAGCGTCAATCGGTTCCGCTTCTGCGGGCTGAAAGTCCGTTTGTCGGAACGGGAATGGAAGCGATTGCGGCGCGTGATTCGGGCGCGGTTGTTATCGCCAAACGTAACGGCGTCGTTGATTTTGTCGATTCGGAACGCATTATCGTCAAAGCCGACCATCAGGTTGACGGCACGATTTCGCGCGAAGTTACGGCGGACATTTACAGTCTCGTCAAGTTCAAGCGTTCAAATCAGAACACGTGTATTAACCAGCGTCCGATTGTTCAGGTCGGCGAAAGCGTCAAAAAAGGTCAGGTCATTGCCGACGGTCCTTGCACCGACAGAGGCGAACTAGCTCTCGGTCGAAACGTGCTGGTGGCGTTTATGTCGTGGCGCGGCTACAACTTCGAGGACGCGATTCTGGTTTCCGAACGTCTTGTGAAGGAAGATTATTATACTTCAATTCACATTGAAGAATTAGAAATCGAAGCGCGAGATACAAAGCTCGGACCCGAAGAAGTTACGCGCGACATTCCGAACATCGGCGAAAATATGCTGCGTGATTTGGACGAATCGGGAATTATTCGTATCGGCGCGCAGGTTAAACCCGGCTCGATTCTCGTCGGAAAAGTTACGCCGAAGGGCGAAACCCAATTGACGGCGGAAGAAAAACTACTTCGCGCCATTTTCGGCGAAAAAGCCGGCGACGTGAAAGACGCGTCTTTGACTTGCCCGCCGGGAATCGACGGAACGGTTGTCGATGTTCAGGTTTTCACCCGTAAAGGTCAGGAAAAAGACGAGCGTTCTTTAGACATCGAAGGCTTAGAGGAAGACGATTTGCGCCGCAACCTCGAAGACGAAATTCGTATTTTGAGCGAGCAGCGCGACGAGCGGATTTTCGAGCTTTTCGACGGTCGCAAATTGACCAAAGATTTAAGCGACGGCAACGGCGTTCTTGTCAAAAAAGGCGAAACGCTCAGTCGTGAAATGCTGAAAGACGTTGACATCAAAATGCTTCGCAAAGCCGAAGTTTCGGCGGGAACGATTGACGTTACCGGCGAAATCAAGGAATACGAACAGCGGACGACGCGTCAAATCAACATTTTGAGCGACATCTACGAGGAAAAAATCACCAAGCTGAAACAGGGCGACGAGCTTCCTCCGGGCGTTATCAAAATGGTTAAAGTTTTCGTCGCAATGAAACGTAAACTTTCGGTCGGCGATAAAATGGCTGGACGACACGGAAATAAAGGCGTTATCGCGCGTATTTTGCCGGAAGAAGATATGCCGTATCTGCCGGACGGAACGCCGGTCGACATCGTTCTTAATCCGCTCGGCGTTCCGAGCCGTATGAACGTCGGTCAGATTCTCGAAACGCATCTCGGCTGGGCTGGAAAAGTTCTCGGACTTCATTTTGCGACGCCGGTTTTTGACGGCGCGAGCGAAAAGGAAATCAAGGAATATATTCAGAAAGCCAACGAAAAATACGACGAACTCGGCATTCCGCCGTCGGTCGGTCTTTCGGGGAAAACTCGTCTTTACGACGGTATGACGGGCGAGCAGTTCGAGCAGAAAGTAACGGTCGGTTACATTTATATGCTCAAACTCTCGCATTTGGTTGACGACAAGATTCACGCCCGTTCAATCGGACCGTATTCGCTGATTACGCAGCAGCCGTTAGGCGGTAAAGCGCAATTCGGCGGACAGCGTTTCGGCGAAATGGAAGTTTGGGCGCTCGAAGCCTACGGCGCGGCGCATATTTTGCAGGAATTATTAACCTGTAAATCAGACGACGTTGCCGGACGCTCGAAAATCTACGAAACCATCGTCAAAGGCGAATCGAACTTCGAGCCGGGAATTCCCGAATCGTTCAATGTTTTAGTGCGAGAGTTGCAGTCGCTGTGTCTTGATGTCGAACTTTTAAGCGAAGATGAAATCGACAAAGCGGCGCTGACAGCCGGTGTCGGCGAAGTTGTAGGAGCGGATTAATTTAGTTGCGAGTTTGGCGAGTTTGGCGAGTTTGGCGAGTTGATGAATTTCAAATTCAAAAACTCGGTCAACTGGCTCTAACTCAGTCAACTCGGTCAACTTTCTTGGAGAAAAATGTTTAAATTTCAAAACGAAAACAAAACGCAGTTAACACCGAATTTCGAGGCGATTCGCATCTCTCTGGCGTCGCCCGAAAAAATTAAATCCTGGTCGCACGGCGAAGTTACCAAGCCGGAAACCATCAACTACCGCACCTTCAAACCGGAGCGCGACGGGCTTTTCTGCGCGCGCATTTTCGGTCCCGTGTCGGACTGGGAATGTCTGTGCGGAAAATACAAACGAATGAAGCATCGCGGCGTGGTCTGCGATAAATGCGGCGTCGAAGTTACCCAATCGAAAGTTCGCCGCGAGCGTCTCGGACACGTCGAACTCGCAAGCCCTTGTTCGCACGTCTGGTTTTTCAAAGGCTTGCCGTCGCGCATCGGGCATCTACTCGATATTACCTTGCGCGATTTGGAAAAAATTCTTTATTTCGAGCTTTATATCGTCGTTGACCCCGGTGATGTGGCGGAATTAAAAGAAAAAGATTTGCTGACCGACGAGCGTTACCGCGAACTGATGACGGAATATCCGCACCAGTTCGTCGCCAAAATGGGCGCGGAAGCCATCAAGGATTTGCTGATGAAAATCAACATTGCCGAGCTGGTCGAAGACTTGCGCGGCAAAATGAAGGAAGAAACTTCGCAGCAGAAAAAGCTGAAATATTCCAAACGCCTGAAAGTTTCCAATTCATTTTTGAAATCGGGCAACAAAGCCGAATGGATGATTCTGGACGTGATTCCGGTTATTCCGCCGGAACTTCGCCCGCTTGTGCCGCTCGACGGCGGACGCTTTGCCACGTCGGATTTGAACGATTTGTATCGCCGCGTTATAAACCGCAACAATCGCTTGAAAAAGCTGATGGAATTGCGCGCTCCCGAAGTTATCGTTCGCAACGAAAAACGTATGCTTCAGGAAGCGGTTGACGCGCTGTTTGATAACGGTCGTCGCGGTCGCGTTCTGCGCGGCGCGAATAATCGTCCTTTGAAATCGCTTTCGGGAACTTTGAAAGGAAAACAGGGGCGTTTTCGTCAGAATCTGCTCGGAAAACGTGTCGATTATTCGGGACGTTCGGTTATCGTCGTCGGACCGGAATTGAAGCTGCATCAGTGCGGTCTGCCGAAGAAAATGGCTTTGGAATTATTCAAACCGTTTATCTACAACAAGTTGGAAAAAGACGCGCACGCCGCGACAATTAAGCAGGCGCGTGAAATGGTCGAACGGCAAGAGCCGATTGTCTGGGATATTTTAGAAGAAGTTATCCGCGAGCATCCGGTTCTTTTAAACCGCGCTCCGACGCTTCACCGCCTCGGAATTCAAGCGTTCGAGCCGGTTCTGGTCGAAGGTAAAGCGATTAAAATTCACCCGCTCGTCTGCACGGCGTTTAACGCCGACTTTGACGGCGACCAGATGGCGGTTCATATTCCGCTGTCGGCTGAAGCGCAGATTGAAGCGTCGGTTCTGATGCTCGCTTCAAACAATCTTTTAAGTCCGGCAAGCGGACAGCCGATTACCGTTCCTTCGCAGGACATCGTTTTGGGCTGTTATTATTTGACGCTCGACCGTCCGGGTTTGAAAGGCGAAGGAAAATCGTTTAATTCGATTGAAGAAGTTCTTCTGGCGCTCGACGCCAAAGCGGTCGAAACGCAAACCATAATCAAACTTCGCTGGAAAGACGATTTAATCGATTTAACTAAGGAACACAACACGCAGGACGTGATGCGGGCGATTTCCCGTCCGGTTGACCGCCTTATTGAAACGACCGTCGGGCGCGTTATTTTGAACGAGCGACTGACGCGCGACGGCTTGCCGTTCGTCAACGGAACTCTCAAGAAAAAAGGCTTGCAGTCGCTCGTCAGTTTCTGTCATCTGCGTCTCGGACACGAACAAACTGTCGTTCTTCTCGATGATTTGAAAGCGATGGGATTTCTTTACGCGACGAAATCGGGCGTTTCAATCGGCATCGACGATATGGTTACGCCGGCGAGCAAAAAAGGAATCATCGAAGACGCGCGGGCGGAAGTCGATAAATTGCAGCAGCAGTATGAAGACGCGACGATGACCAATATGGAGCGCGTCAACAAAGTTACGGCAATCTGGTCGGACGTAACCGACCGCGTGGCGAAAGAAATGTTCAAAGCGATGCACACGCGCGAGGACGAACGACGCGAATTAAATCCGATTCTGGTTATGGCTGATTCGGGCGCGCGCGGTTCCGAAGCGCAGATTCGGCAGCTTGCCGGTATGCGCGGATTGATGGCGAAACCTTCGGGCGAAATCATCGAAACGCCGATTGTCGCCAACTTCCGCGAAGGCTTGAACGTTTTGCAGTATTTTATCTCGACGCACGGCGCGCGAAAAGGTCTGGCTGATACGGCGCTGAAAACCGCCGACTCAGGTTATCTGACACGCCGCCTGGTTGACGTTGCACAGGACGTAATCGTTTCGGAAGAAGATTGCGGGACATTAAGAGGGATCGGCGCCGAAGCGATTATTCGCAACGGCGAAGAAGTCGAATCTCTGCGCGACCGAATCGTCGGCTGCACGGCGCTCGACGACATTATCGACCCGGTTGACAACAACACGATTGTTACGGCAAATCAGGAAATCAACGAAGATTTGGCGGCACAGGTTCAATTATCGGGATTGCAGCGGCTTCGGATTCGCTCGCCTCTGACGTGCGAATCGCGACGCGGTATCTGCGTCAAATGTTACGGGCGAAATCTGGCGACCGGCAGAACCGTGGAAATCGGCGAAGCGGTCGGCGTTATTGCGGCGCAGTCAATCGGCGAGCCGGGAACGCAGTTGACGATGAGAACATTCCACGTCGGCGGCACGGCGCGGCTCGAACAGGAAACCAAACACGCGGCGGCGATGAACGGAACGGTTAAATATCTCGGCGATATGAAGGTCATTACCAACCGCGCCGGAGAGCTTATCTCGATGCGCCGCCAATCGGAAATCGCTCTGCTCGACGAGCGCGAGCGCGAAGTCGCGCGTTACCAAATCGTTTACGGCGCGCATCTGCACGTCAAAGACGGTCAG
Organism: Acidobacteriota bacterium; assembly: GCA_030857325.1. Classification (GTDB taxonomy): domain Bacteria; phylum Acidobacteriota; class Blastocatellia; order Pyrinomonadales; family Pyrinomonadaceae. The sequence continues at coordinate 9,600 of JALZOE010000005.1, read as the reverse complement.
AAAGTTAAAGAAGACGATATGCTGGTAACGTGGGACCCGTTCACGTTTGCGATTTTGTCGGAAGTTTCGGGAACGATTAAGTTTCAGGATTTGAAGGAAGGCAAAACGCTCGAAGAGGAAATCGATAAAGTTTCGGGGCAAAAACGTCTTGTGGTCAAGGATTCGGATGAGAAACATCAGCCGCGTCTGGAAATCCGCAACGGCAATAAAGTTTTGAAAACTTATCAAATGCCGATTCGCGCCAATCTGCACGTCGAGGACGGTCAGGAAGTCGAAGCCGGAGATATCATCGCTAAAATCCCGCGTGAAACGACTAAAACAAAAGACATCGTGGGCGGTCTGCCGCGCGTCGTCGAATTGTTTGAAGCGCGTCGTCCGGGTGAAACCGCGATGATGTCGGAAATCGACGGAATCGTTAAGTTCGGCGCTATCTCGAAAGGTAAGCGCAAACTTATCGTTACCGGCGACGACGGCGAGGAACGCGATTACGACATTCCGCGCGGAACGCACATCAACGTTCAGGAAGGCGACCACGTTCGCGCCGGCGAACCGCTGATGGACGGACCGCTCAACCCGCACGATATTCTGCGCGTTCTCGGAACTGAAGCGCTTCAGGAATACATCGTCAACGAAATTCAGGAAGTTTACCGACTCCAAGGCGTCAACATCAACGACAAACACATCGAATGTATCGTTCGCCAGATGCTTCGCTGGGTGAAAATCAAAGATGTCGGCGACACTAATTTCCTCCTCGAAGAACAGGTTGACCGCTTCCGCTACGAGGACGAAAACCGCCGCGTAATGGAAGAAGGCGGACAGCCTTCGAGCGCCGAACCGCTGCTTTTGGGAATCACGAAAGCGTCGCTTTCGACCGATTCGTTTATCTCGGCGGCTTCTTTCCAGGAAACGACCCGCGTTCTAACCGAAGCGGCGATTTCCGGTCGCGTCGATTACCTGCGCGGCTTGAAAGAAAACGTTATTATGGGACGCTTGATTCCGGCGGGGACGGGAATGAAGTTATACCGTAACGTCAAAGTCGATTACGACCCGACCGTCAATCAGAGGGAAGAAGAAGATGACGAATTTCCTTTAACGACCGGCGGCTTGGATTTCCCCGTTCCGGTCGATGTTCCGGGAATCGACACCGACGAAGGCTACGACGAAGCCGAAGAAACGCTCGACGAATTCAGTCTCGAAACCGAAGAAGTCTTCGACGATGCCGCGATAGACTTAACCGTCAGCGACGACGAAGACTTTTAATAGTGAAAGCAGTAAATGAAAAAAGGCTGAGAGTAGATTAAACTCTCAGCCTTTTTTCATTTTTGTAGTTCGGTCATTTTTCAGAAGTAAGAAACACGTCCCACGCCCAGCGTCGGAAATTACGTTATAAAGTCAATAAAATTTCGACAAAAAGGGCGACAAAAACTTGCCGCCCAATCTTTCGTTTTTAATATTTAATCTTATCTAATCGGCGATGACGACTGCACAGTGATTGACGAACCGGGTTCTAGTTCGAGATCGCCCTTGCCCTGAATAATAACCGAACCCGCGCCCGCGCCGCCGCCGATTATCGCGCCGATTGCCGCGCCTTGTCCGCCGCCCGCGATTGCGCCGATTATCGCGCCGATTCCCGCGCCGATGCCGCCGCGCTTGATTGTTTCGCGTGTTCGACTGTTGCCGCGCGCCGCGCCTTCAGCATCGATTTTAACGTTTCCGCCTTCGGCGTCGGTTACGCGCTGCAAAAATCCGGTAAAGTCGTAAGTGCGATTGTTCGGCAGCCGAATCGTTTCAAAATTGAAAGTAATCTGCGAGTTTCCCGAACGACTCAAACCGGAGACGCGTCCTTCGACGACTGCGCCGCGAAATTCATTCGGAGCGGTAATTGTCATACGGAAACGGTCGTTGTTCTGCGAGGCTTTGGTCGATATTGCATTCTGCAAATTGCCGGTTACAATCGTTCCGTTCGGCACGACGAAATCGCCGGTGCGACCGTTCGCGGGCGCGGGGTCATTGTTCGGGTAATTGTTTGAACTACCTGAATTGTTCGGATAATTGCCGCCGCTGTCGCTCGAATCGCTGCTCGAATACGAGCCGCCGACATCGTTTGAATCGTTTGAATTGTTTGAATCGCTGCTTATATCCAATCTGGCGACCGAATCAGTTTTCAGGTAAATGCTTTCGACGAAAACGGTTTGATTCAAATAATCGGTCGTAATGCGGCGCGTAACGCGCATCGCTCTGCCGTTGTCAATCGCGGTGAAAACTACCGTGTAATCGGTGTCGCCGCCGAGACTCGAAACGGTTAATTCCTGCCCGCGCAGCGTCGTGCGGACGCGCAAAGTTCTGCCGTCGGCGGTCTGCTCGGTGCGGTCGCGCCCGTCCGCCGCAAAGGTAATCGCCGCGGCGCGGCTCGAAGCCAAACTCACCTGACTGCCGCGCACGGCGACAGCGATTTGCTCCGGCGCGTCGAGTTTTTTCTGAAGGTCACGTCTCGTCTCCGCATTATTTCGCGCGCCGCTTTTCTCGATGGCGCGGTCGGCAATCTCGTCCGTGTTTTCGCTTCTCGAAGTGTCGAGGCGGTAAGTTCCCGTCAAAGTGTAATTAAAAGAGCCGGTCGGCGGCGGATAATTATTAGGCAAGCGATTGTCGTTCGGGTAACGATTGTCGTCGGGAAATCGGTTGTCATCGGGATATTGATTGTTGCCGGAAGCGCCTCGATAATCGGAATTTCCGTTTCCGTCCCAGCGCCAGTTGACGTTGTAATTTGTCGCCAGACGGTCGAACAGCGCGCGAATCGTCGTCCAATCGCCCCGCGTTTTATTGCTCAAACGGCTGCGATTAACCGCGTCATCGGCGTCTTTTGCCGCGTATAAAACGGTTGACACGTCGGCGGCATTTTCGCGGCGGCGGTCGAGTTTGCTTTGAAATTCAGCGATTTTCTCCTGGAGAGTTTGCAGGCTGTCTTCCAAATCTTCTGTGTTTTGATTGCTCGCCGAAGCGCGGCTCGATTCGTTTGCCGAATTGTAACGAAAATCCTCAATCTTCGCGTTCAAGCTCTGAACGACGCGGCGCGATTCGCGTTCGCTGCGCGCGCCCTGCGCGTTTGCAAACTGCGCGGCGAAACCAAAAAGCATTAAACCGATTACCGAATAAATCGAAAAAATCTTGCGAAAACCGTTCATTTTCTTATCTCCTTTGTGGATGGAAAAACTTTGCGCTAAAACTCTAAAGTCCTGTTTGTCGTCGGTTTTGAAGCATTTTCGATGCCAAAAGGTTGTTTCCCGTAAAATTGAAGCGCCTAATTTCAAAAGTTGTGCTAAAATTCCGCAAAATCTTTTCAATTTATCGTTCGACACAAGGGAAATTCGATATGGCGGACAACGTTTATAAAGCAACAATCAAATATGCGGGCGACGATTTTTTTATCGGCACATCGCCGAGCGGACACGCGCAAGCGATTGATGCGAATGGAGATAGAAAATCCGCGCCGACGCCGATGGAAATGCTTCTCGTTTCGGTGGCGGCTTGCACGGCGGTCGATGTCGTCTCGATTCTGGAAAAGAAACGACAGAAAATCAGCGGCTATAAATCGGAAATCACCGGCGAGCGGCGCGACGAATATCCGCGCGCCTTCACGAAATTTCATATTCACCATATCGTGTATGGGCGCGACGTTTCCGAGCAAGCGGTCGCCCAGGCAATTGAGCTTTCCGACACCAAGTATTGCAGCGTCGCCGCCACTGTTCGCCCGGCGGCGGAAATTACAACGAGTTTCGAGATTATCGAAGATTTAAACTACAACTGTCAAAATTAAATTTTAAGTTTCGGCGCGCCGAGACAATAAGAAAAATAAGCCGCGAGCAAATATAAAAGAACACGAAATAGAAATTAAGTTTCCGCGTCTTTTCGTAATTTTTCGCGGCTAAAATCTCTTATGTTAGAATTTTTAAGCTATGAATATTGCCGCGCCTGAAGATATTGAACTCGTCAAAAAACATCGTGCGCTTGAGCGTCTGAAGGAAAAGTTGGTTACGCGCGAGGAAGCGATGACCGAACTGCGAGCCGAACTCGAACAATTCGAGGCGCAATACACGATGGAAGTCGGCAGACTTTACGCCGATTTGGACGAAATCGAAGCGCAGATTGCCGAAGAAGAAGTAAAGCTCGTGCCGGACGACGAGGAAATAAAAAAACGCGCCGAAGAATTACGAAAACGCGCCGAAGAATCGGCGGCAAATGCCGAAAACGCCCAGAACTGTTTAAATAAATGGCAGCCGACCGCCGAGGCAAAACGGGCGTATCACAATTTAGCCAGAATAATTCATCCCGACCTTGCGTTGGACGCCGAAGAAAAGGAAAAACGCCACGATTTGATGGCGAAATTGAATGACGCATATTCGGCGGGCGACCAGAATCGACTTAATAAATTAGTCGAAGATTTCCGCGATTCGCCTGCTTTAATCGTCGGCGATTCAATCGGCGACCAACTTGTTCGCGCCATCCGGCAGATTTATCAAGTTAAAAATCGCCTCAAAGAACTGCGCGAAGAACGCTTAAAAGCCGAACTTTCCGAGCTTTACGTTCTGCGGGAAAAATCTCAGGCGGAAATGCTTAAAGGCAGAAATATGATTAAGCAAACGGCTGAGCGAACCAAAACGCTTGTCAAAAAAGCCGAACGCCGGTTAGAGAATCTGCGCTCCGTCAATCTGGCACAGGAAGAATACGTCAAAGAACGCTTCGGAATGGATATTTCAGCTTTTCGGTAAGTAAATATGAATTTGAAGATAACCTTGTCCGCAGTTGAAAAAGAACTTTTCGACGCTTGGGAAACCTTTTGTGGGGATTTGCCGAATGTTGATATTCATCACGTTGAGGCTTCGGCAAAGCATCAAGAGTTATATACGGACAAAATTAGAAATTTGCAGTGGGACTAAACAATTTTTAGCTCTTTTAAGTTTGCTCAATCTTTTTCTTGAAGAAAAGTTTGTATCTGGAAAGCGGTTTTAACTATCGGTATCATTTGCTTTTCTCAAAAGTTTAAACCATTTTTGGAGTTCGACTAGACCCGATGTGGCGGACAGCGGATTATGAAGCAGAGCGGACGCGGAAGCGTCGGAAAAGGCGAGAATGGCTTCCGAAGTTTTTTCATTTCTAATCTTTTCACGGCGAATTTTTTCGAGTTCGATTCCCGTCGCTTGCCAGCGTTTTACCCATTCGGCTAACTGCCGTTCGTCTTTCGTTTCGCGGCTCATAGATACATTTTAACATCTTTTCAAATTCTTCCGAGCTTCGCCAATCTTTCCGCCGCCGATGAAAGCGTTTCATCTTTTTTGCAAAAACAAAATCGAACCTGCTGCGCGCCGAGAGATTTGTCGTGATAAAAAGACGAAGCGGGAACAACCGCCACGCCGATTTCTCTGATTAAATATCTTGTAAATTCGATGTCGTCGGCAAAACCGAAATCCGAAATGTCGCACATCACGTAATACGCGCCTTCGGGCGCGTCGCATTTGAAACCGGCGGCTTTCAAAACCGGAACTAAAAAGTCGCGCTTTCTCTGATACTCTTTTTGCAGTTCGACGTAATAACTTTCAGGCAAACTCAAAGCATACGCGCCCGCCGCCTGTAGCGGATGAGCCGCGCCGACGGTTAGAAAATCGTGAACTTTGCGAATCGCGCCCGTAATATCGGGCGGAGCAATCACATAACCGACGCGCCAGCCCGTAACCGAATAAGTTTTCGACAGCGAATTAACGACGACCGTCCGCTCGCGCATTCCGTCAATCCGCGCCATTGAGATATGTTTCCGGTTTCTGGTTTCTGGTTTCTGGTTTTTGCTATTTTCCATTTTCCATTTTCCGTTTTCCGTTCCGTCGTAGATGATGTGTTCGTAAATTTCGTCGGTAAACACGAGCGCGTCAAACTCTTTGCACAAATCGGCGATAAATTCCATTTCCGCGCGCGTGAAAACTTTGCCCGTCGGGTTGTTCGGATTACAGATAATAATCGCTTTCGTTTTTTCGTTAAAAGCGGCGCGTAGTTCGTCGCGCTCAAAATTCCAGCCGTCGCTCGTTTTTCTCAAAGGAACGTGGCGCGGTTTTGCATCCGACAAAATGGCGTCCGGCGCGTAGTTTTCGTAAAACGGCTCGAAAACGACGACTTCTTCGCCCGCGTCAACCGTTGCCATCATCGCCGCAATCATTCCTTCGGTCGAACCGCACGTTACGGTAACTTCCGTTTCCGCGTCAACGTCTAAGCCTAAAAACCATTCAGTTTTCTTGACAATCGCGTCGCGGAAATCCTTCGTTCCCCACGTTATCGCGTATTGATTGCGGTCTTCGGCAATCGCGTTCTGCGCCGCTTGTTTAATATCTGCGGGCGCAGCAAAATCAGGGAAACCCTGTCCGAGATTGACCGCGCCGTATTTTACGGCTTCGCGCGTCATCTCGCGGATAACCGATTCGGTAAAACTCGCGGCTTTTCGGGAAATTCGATTTTTCGTCATTTTTATCTGCATAGATTCGGTTAATTTTATTTATAAATATTACATACCGCTTATTTTAGTCAATGCTTATTTGCAACGCTAGTTTTATAAACATTTTCCGCTAAATTAAAAAAGCGCGGAGGCGTTTGAGCCTTTCGCGCTATCGAGTTTTCTACAAGGAGACGTAGAAAAATCTAATCTTTTGCGCCGAAGCGAAATGTTACGCCGACATTGAAGGTGCGCGGATAACCGGGCGTGGCGTGGATTCGTTCGACGACATCGGCGGTCGGCGAAATGCGCGATTCGAAAAAATTTTGCGTTTCAAAATAGCGTTTGTCGAGGACGTTATCAATCGAGAAATTCAAATCCATCCATTTTCTTAAGCGTTTGGAAATTGAAAAATCGACGACATCGTGTCCGGCGGCGCGAATCCGGTCGTCTTCGCCGTCAAGCCGGTAATTGGAAATGTGCCGCCAGTTTAATGACGAATTAAATCCGCGCAGTTCGGTTAAAATCAAACTTCCGTTAGCGGTTGTGCGCGGCGCGCTGTCGATTTGAATGCGGCGGCGCGAATCGTTTGCCGAAAACTCACCCGGATAAAAGGCGCGTAAAACCTGCGTCAAACCGGCGTTGAAGCTCAAATAACGATTAAAGCGAGCGGAAGTTTTCGCTTCGATTCCATAGGAACGCGAACGCCCGGCAAATTCGATTGAGCCGTCGTCGGGAATATAAACCTGCTCGTTCGAGCGGTCTATAAAAAAGAAACTGCCCGTCGCCGAAAAACGGCGCGAGTTGTAAGCCGTTCCGGTTTGATAGAAATCGGTCGTCGAGAGTTTCGGCGCATTCGGATTGCGAATTACGCCGCGCGCGTCCTGCGAGGAAATTCCGCGCCCGTAATTGGCGTAAAACGATACGGGAAATGTTTCAAACGGCGACAGGACGACGGCGAGCTTCGGCTGAAATTTCGCCGCGCTTTCTTTTCCTTTCAAAAAAATTGTTTGGTCGCTTTGTTCAAAACCGTCAACTTCAAAACTGAAATAGTCCCAGCGCAGACCGGCTTCGACACGCAGGTGACCGCTGAAAAAATCGATGCCGTTCTGCACGTAACCGGCGTAGTTATTGATGTTAGCGTGCGCTGAAGTGTAGAGAACATTCAGGTTTTCGACATTTCCCGGTAGAAACTTACGATTCGGATTGCGCCCGACCGAAGGATAAAGTCCGACGTTTATTTGATTAAAGTGCAGATTTCCGCCGACGGTTAAAAGCGCCTGTTTGCCGAAAAATTTATACGGTTGCAAATACTGAACATTCGCGCCTTCCTGCAGGCGCGAATCGTGCTGCTGAATTTCGTCGCCGTAGATTGGGTCAGCCAGAAAAAATGTAAAATTAGAAAATAAATCGAACAATGAACGCGCAACGAAAGCGTCGGCTTTGAAGGTTTTGCCCGATTTCCATTCTTTTCTATAATACGTCCCGATTGTGCCAAGCTGAACTTTGCCGCCGTTTTCCGGGTCGATAAAGCCGAAGCGGTCGAGCCGTCCGGCGAAAACTTCGTCGAGCGGAATCTGCCCCGACGAAGTGAAATCGTTGCGCCCGAAATTTAACTTAAAGCCGATTGACTGCGTTTCGTCGATTTTATACGTGAAATTTCCCGTTACGTTGTCGCGCCGATATTTTAACGGATTTTCAAACGGTCCGTTTGAATACGAACCTTCGTAGGCAATAAACGAATCGACGTTTTTTATCTGCGGGCTGTATGCCAGAAAAGTGCGAAAGGTGTCGAAACTTCCCGCTTGTATTCGCGCCGTCAACCGCTGCGGCAGCGATTCTTTTAATCGAATCTGAACGACGCCCAAGCCGGAAAAATCGCCGTAAGCGGCTGAAAAAGGTCCGTTAATAATCGAAACGTCTTGAACCAGTTCGGGCGATAAACTTTTCAGATTGCCGAGATAGCCTTGCCCGTGTCCCTGCGTTCCCTGATTCTGCTGAAAATTATCGACCAGAATTTTGACGCCGCCGTTCACTCCGCCGTGGTCGAGATTGAAACCAAAACGCCTGATTTCCAGAGATTTTCCGCCGCCTTCGTGCTGTCCGGCGTTGATTCCGGCGTTTAAGGATTGAATCAACTGGTCGTCGCGCCCGAAAAGCGTGTTTTTATAAATCGTATCGTTGCGCCGCTCGACTTCGGGCGAGAGATTTTCGGCTTGGATAACGACCGATTCGTTGATTGGCGGCACGATGTAGGAAATTTTAATCTGAACGTTTTCGATCTGGTCGCCGGGAGCGAAAATCTGCGTTGCGCCGTTGAGATTTTTACCGAAAAATCTGACTGAAATGGCTTCGTTCGGAACTTTCACGGAAAACTTTCCTTCCTCGTCCGTTGCGGTTTGCAGTTTTCCGTCGCCGGTTTCGACTTCAATCGAAACGTTCGGCACGAGTTCAAACTGCGGCGTAACAACCGTGCCGGAAAACTCACGGTCGGCGGTTTGCGCGAAAACGACCGAATTAAACAGAACACCGATTAAAAAAAATAATTTAATAAAGCTCTTCGAGCTATTTCCATAACTGCGCGACGAAATAAGAGACCGAGTTTTCATAAAGTTAAAAGTAAATCGACCGAAAATTTTCTCAAATCGATTTTGCCCGTAAATTAAAAGCAGGAACAATATAACACATTAGTAGCACAGAAATAAAATTAGTAACACCGGCTTATGAAAAACAATTCGCGTTAAAGACAAATTCGGATTCCATTTATCAAAAATTATTTTGAATCGGTGATAATCGAAGACGGTAAAGTTAAAAATAATTTTCCGTTTTTGATGCCTTTGAGACTGAGAAGCCCGTTCGACAGCTTGACGATTTCGGCGGCGATTCCGCGCAGCGCGATAACTTCCATACAATCGTCGTGGCTGACGTGAAGATGCATCACCGAAAGGACGAGCGAGTGGAATTTGTGCTGGATTTCGCCCATTTCCTGAACCAGATTGCTGGCGTGATGGTCATAGACGAGCGTTAAACTTCCTAAAACCTGCGTTTCGCTTTCGACATCGATTTTCTGCTGGATAAGCGATTCGCGAATCAGGTCTCGTAAGGCTTCCGAGCGCGTAGCGTAGCCG
>JALZOE010000096.1 GCA_030857325.1 Acidobacteriota bacterium | reverse complement strand
GTCATAGCAATATCGGTAATATGTTTTTTGCCTGTTTCCGCTCGTTCGTCGGCTGCTTCCAGCGCGTCTTTGTAATTCATAATGTTGTTTTCCGTGTTATTATTTTTCATTGTTAATTGATTCCTTCCCAAAGGGATTAAATGAGAGGCTTTCCTATAACTTGGCGGTTTAGGAAAGCCTTTCGTCGTTATTGGTTATTGATTACTTCTCTTGCCCGGTCAATAGCGTTTCCCGAAACTTTATGCCCGTAAATCTGAACGCCGTTTTTATCGTTTATAAAAAGCTGTTTGCCGTTGTAGCTGTAAAAGATTGTTACTGTATAGCCTTTGATTGTTGTCGTCTGCATTTTCTTAATCCTTCCTTTTTTTGAATTGTTAATTGCTTAACTAAGAACAATCTTACTATACACTATGTAGAGTTGTCAATACGTCATTGCAAGTTTAATAGCTTTTATTGCAATTATTTTCTACACAGTGTATCTTTTATGTATGGAAAAGAGTGAATTAAAGAAAAGGCGTGAACGGCTCGGACTGACACAAACCAGTTTTGCCGATACTGTCGGCATTTCAGCGAATACCGTTTCAAGGTATGAAACCGGCACAATGATAATTCCAAAATATATGGATTTGGCTTTGGAGGCTTTGGAAGCTCGGCAAATTAAAAATCTTCAATCTTCAATTGAAAATAATTAAAGACACAAAAAAGGCTGCTCGATTGCAGCCTTTTTTAGTTTACTTGTTTGTTTTCGGTGTGAATTTAGGTGTGAACGGTGTTTTTTGTTATTTATAAATCACGCTAAGTTGTTGCAAAATATGAATACTCGCGGCGGGATTTGAACCTGCGACCTTTCCCTTCGGAGGGGAACACTCTATCCACTGAGCTACGCGAGCATATAAAAAAACGGAAAATGGAAAATCGATTCTAAAAATCTTAGACCGTTTCAAACAAAATTATCTTAACATTTTTCGTTTTCCATTTTCCATTTTTCGTTTGTTATTTCGGCTCGATTGTAATGCTTTTTATCGTTACGTTTTCAATCGGGCGTTCGCCTTGTTTCGGATTGACGCCGCTGATTGTGCGGGCGTTGTTCAAGCCTTCGATAACTTTTCCGAAAACCGTGTATTTATTATCGAACTGCGGCACGCGCTTTAAGGTAATAAAAAACTGCGCGTTTGCCGAATCAGGGTCTTGCGTGCGGGCGGCGCCGACGGTTCCGGCTTCATACGGAACGTCGGAAAATTCCGCCGGAACGTCCGGTTTTTCCGAGTTTCCCGTGCCGTCATTTGTCGGGTCGGCGTCTTTTGAAAGCGGGTCGCCGCCTTGAATAAGAGTCGGGTTGACGCGGTGAAAAGTCGTGCCGTTATAAACTCCCGCGCGCGCCAACTGCTTAAACTGTGCGACCATTTCCGGCGCGATGTTTGAATAAAGCTCAAGTTTTATCACGCCGTAGGCGGGCTGTTCCATTTCGATAACCGCGATTTCATTGTCGGCAACGGGTTTGCGCCCGGCTCTGTCGTCGGCGCAGGCGAGCGAAAATAAAAGGGCGAGAAAAATCAGCGGAATTAAAAGTGTTTTGCTCATACATTAAAATTGTTTTTAGTCGGAGCGCGGACATCCTGTCCGCTTTGAACGCGCTTTTGCGTTCATAAATGTTTATATAAAATTAAATGTCGGATTTCATTGAACTTTTTAGAGTGTTCACACAATCTTTGGGGACAGGATGTCCGCGCTCCCCTAAGATTTTCTAAAAAAGTTTTGTGCTGTCAAGCATAATCGTTACGGGTCCGTCATTGGTTAATTCAACATCCATCATCGCCTGAAATTGTCCGGTTTCCACTCGTTCGATTTGTTTACGCGCTTCGGCGGCAAAAAATTCGTAAAGAATGGTTGCCTTTTCAGGCGCGGCGGCTTGCGAAAACGAAGGTCGTCGTCCGCGCCTGGCGTCGCCGTAGAGCGTAAACTGCGAAACGACAAGAAGCGCGCCTTTCGTGTCGAGCAAGGAGAGATTCATTTTTTCGTTCTGGTCTTCAAAAATTCGCAGATTCAACGTTTTATCCAAAAGATAAAGCGCGTCCGTTTCCGTATCTTCACATCCGACGCCGAGCAGAAGTAAAATTCCCGCGTCGATTTCGCCGACCGTTTTATTTTCGACCGAAACTTTTGCCCGCGAAACTCTTTGAACGATTGCCCGCATAATAAAAATGGATAATGGATAATGGATAACGGATAATGGATAATAAAGGAAGAATAAACATCTTCCGTTATCCGTTATCCATTATCCTTCAATCGTTACCGATTCCATTTTGACTTCCTCAAGCGGTTTGTCCTTTTGGTTGGTTTGGACTTCGGCAATTTGGTCGATAACGTCCTGACCTTCGACGACTTTTCCGAATTTTGTGTAGCTCGGCGGCAAAGCATAATCGACGTGCATTATAAAAAACTGCGAGCCGTTCGTGTTCGGACCCGAATTCGCCATCGCCACCGTGCCTTTTTCGTAGCCGCCCTGATAGAGCGCCGACGAGCGGTTGATTTCGTCGTTAAATTTGCCGCCCCACGCCGATTCGCCGCCGTAGCCTTCGCCGAGCGGGTCGCCGCCCTGCACCATAAAACCTTTTATCACGCGGTGAAAAATCACGTTATCGTAATAACCTCGCTCCGCCAGTAGACGAAAATTTTCCGTCGTTTTCGGCGCGTCTTCTTCCAATAACTCAAATTTAATCGTGCCTTTATTCGTATTTATAACCGCTATTCTGTTTGCCATTTATTTTTATCCTTTATTATTTAATTTTTACTACGGGTTGGTCTGGATGCGCGGGATTCGGAACGAGCTTTTGATTACGACAATCAACCTGCATATCGATTACTTCCAGAACGGTTTGACCGATAATCACTTCGTCGCCCAAAACCATCGCGCTTTCAACCGTTTCTCTGCCGATAATATCAAAAGTTATCGGTTCGGTTAATTGAACGCTGTCTTTTCTCCCGTCGGCAGATTCGGCGACTCGATTGCCGATTGATAAAACGCCGAGCTGTTTCATCACATTTGCCGGGACGACGGACGAAACCGCGCCCGTGTCGATTAAAGCATCGGCTTCATAAACTCGAATTTCTTCTTTTTTGATTTGCCCGCGCCGCGCTAACGCTTCGTCAAACGCATTTGTTAATTTAACTTTTACTCTGACTTCGCCCATCGGTTTTCACACTCCGAAAATAAATCGTTCGATTGCTAATGCTACACCGTTTTCGTCGTTCGATAAAGTTCGGTGAAAGTTTTCGTTTTCGAGCAGTTCCGGCGCGGCGTTTCCCATCAAAACCGGCGTTCCGGCATATTCGAGCATTTCCAAATCGTTGAAGTTATCGCCCATCACCATTACGTTTTTGGCGGTTAAATCGTTTATCAGCGCGAGCTTTTCGACGCCGATTCCTTTCGACGCGTCGGGCGGCAGAATGTCAATCAACGTGAAATCGAGATGCGGATAAACAGTCGTCAAAATATTCGCCGTCGCGCCGAGTTCCGTTTCCAAAATCAGTTGCAAATCAATCATCGGCGCGCACGTTCCCGAAAATGAAACGTGAACCGTTTCCACGTCGCCGATAATATTTCCCAGATTTTCGACGTGATGAACCGCGCTTTCGGCGTCCGCGCCGTGCAGACGTTTTGACCACGCGATATATTTTTGCAGCGGAACGTTTTTCTTTGAAACCGTATCGTAAAGCAAAACGCCTTTCCCGTTCGGCTCGGCGCTGACGAGCGCGTCGCCGCCGAATGCTTTGCCGACGCGCAGAATCTCGCGCGTCGTCCCAACCGGAATAATCGAAACGTGGACGGTTTCCAGCGTCTGGGCGTATTTCAAAAGCGCGCCGTTATGCGTTATCAGCGGCGCGTTCAATTCCAATTCCAAACCGACGGGCAGCGCGTCCCGAAAACGCCTGCCCGTCGCAATCGTAACCAGCACGCCTTTTTCTTCGGCGCGTTTTATCGCATTTTTATTCGTTTCGGAAATTTTACCGCGCGAATCGAGAAGCGTTCCGTCGAGGTCGAGTGCGAGAAGTTTTATCATTTACGGCAATGCTTTTTCCTTTTGCAAAGTTTTTATAAGCATACGCAAAAGAATCGAGATTTGCCAAAAGAGGAGAATTGAAACCAGAAGTAAAGTTATTAAGTCATAGTCGCCCGCATTATAAAAAATGCCGTCCAAGCCTTCGACATTGGTTATCTCAAGGGAAAAAAGAGTTTTTTTCGTATCGAACATACCAATAAATAAATCTCGAAAGAGAAGCGATTGTAAGTAAAAAAGACAGCAAAAACTTTTTAGCGAAACACAACGAGCAAAAAGTTAATCCCAAAAGCAAAATGATTGAAAAGAGAAACTGCGGATGTTTATCTGGATGGCAATACGCTCCCGAAAAAACAGGTTCATTCCTGACTGTTCTCTCAGCTTGTATTCTGTAATATTCCTGACGCTCATCAAAATCCTTTTTAGTATAAGCGGCAGAACCGGCAATCGAAAAAAACAAAGCTGCCAAAGCAACAAGTAAAAGCAATTTATGTTCTGTTTTTGAAATATAATTATTTGCTTTCATAAATTGTTAGACACTCAAAATACAAAAAAGTTCCGCATAACTATTTCGCCTGATGCGATTCCATATACGCCCGCAAAAGCTGGTTGATTTTCAGCGGATAAAAAAATCCCTGCGCTTTGAAAAATTCGATAATGTCGCGGTCAATCGGTATGTTCTCCTGAGATGTCGTCGGAATCGGCTTGCCGTTTTTCATCCGAACGGCGCGTGAGAACATTTCTTCGGTAATCGGCGGAATGTCGGAGAAGTCAATGTCTTCGTCTTTCATATTGCGTAATCTTTCAACGTCAGTCCCGAATTTCTCTAAAGTATGTTTCTTGTTCATATTTTTTAGTCTTTCTCACGGAGATAATTCGGTTTACTTCGTCCGTTTCCGTGTGCGAAACCGCGACGACTTCGCCGAATAACAAACCTAAAGACAAATAACGAATTTCACCGTAATCGAAGCGGTCGTCAATAATCGCATCTATTTCATTTTCAAAAACTCGCCAAACGTCTGCAAAGTCAATGCCGTGTTTTCGCAAATTCTCCCGACGTTTGTTTTCGTTCCATTCAAATTTCATTGTAGTTACAATGTTTTAGCAGGTCAATTATTTTGCCCTTCGCGTATTTCACGGCGCTGTCCTTCGAGCCACTTTTGATACGCCGCTTTGCCGCGCTCGAAATCTCTTGCCGACGCATAAAAATGGTGCGAGCCGTCGTTTCGCTCGACGTTGAGGACGTAGAAAATGTAATCGGTCTGCGCCGGATTCAGGGCGGCGTCGAGCGCGCTTTCCGAGACCGAAGAAATCGGTCCGGGCGGAATGCCACCGTATTTTCTGGTGTTATACGGCGAATCTGCTTCGAGGTCGCTTTTGTGTATCACGCCGTCCCAGCGGTTCTGCATTTTGGCGATATAGACGGCGGTCTGGTCGATGCCGAGCGGAATGTTTTTTCTCAAGCGATTGTTGATGACCGAGGCGACGAGAACGCGCTCGGCGTCGAATTTCGATTCGGTTTCGATTAAACTTGCGATTGTTACAATCTCGTGCGGCGTTCTTCCGAGTTGTTTCGCCTTATCGTTCCATTCGGGTTTCCACGTTTTCTTGAACTGCTCGACCATCGTTTTGATAATCTGCGCTGCGGTCGTGTTTTTCGGAAAGCTGTAAGTCGAAGGAAACATATAACCTTCGAGATTTTTCGCCTGCGGGTCGAAGTCTTTAATTAACGAAACGTCGTTCATCAATTTCAAAATGTCCTTTTCGTCGAGCGGCGGATTAAAAGTGAAATTATCGGCAATTCGCTTGGCGATGTCGAAGCGCGTGTAGCCTTCGGGAATCGTCAGTCTGGTCGTGCGCTGTTCGCCTTTTTCCAGGTCTTTTAACACTTGCAGCGGCGTTATCGGCGAGTTGAATTGATATTCGCCGGCTCTGAATTTGCTCGCGTCCCCGAACGAACGAATATAAATCTGGACGGGAAGCGCGCTTTCCAGAACGCCTTCGGCGGTTAGTTTGTCGATAATTTCGTTCGGCGTCGAACCCTTCGGAATTTCGATAAACTGGTTGGCTTTAGCGTGCTTCTGCGGTTTGTTCAGAGAATCGTAAAGCCAGTAGGAAAAGCCGCCGACGGCTAGAAGCGCGACGATAAAAAGGACGAAAAGAATTTTTATAAACTTCATCGTTTATAATCTTAACAGAAAATTTAACCGCAGATAAACGCGGATAAACGCGGATTCGGCGGATTAACACAGATATTTATAAAAATAAAATATCTGTGTTAATCCGCCGAATTTTAATGAAACGAAGGTTTATTTTTTATTTAATTCTTTTTCAATCGCCCGAACGACATTTTCGCTTTCGGGCGTGTCTTTGGACGAAAAACGGGCGACGACTTTGCCTTTGCGGTCAACGAGGAATTTGTTGAAATTCCAGGTTATATCGCCCGCGAAATTCGGGTTGGTTTCCTTGTCGGTCAAAAATTTATAAAGCGGGTCCTGGTCTTCGCCTTTGACCGAGACTTTGGCGAACATCGGAAAAGTTACTTTATATTTGGTCGTGCAGAATTCCTTGATTTCTTCAGCCGTTCCCGGCTCCTGACCGCCGAAATTGTTGGCGGGAAAACCTAAAACGTAAAAACCTTCGGCGTTGTATTTATCGTAAATCGTCTGCAATCCTGCGTATTGCTCTGTGTAGCCGCATTTGCTCGCCGTATTGACGACCATTAAAACTTTGCCTTTGTATTTATTTAATTTAACGTCTTTGCCGTCGATGTCTTTCATTTTAAAGTCGAGAACGGATTTTGTTTTAGCGTCCGTGACTGGATTTGCAAGAAACACGAAAGCGGCAACGAATAAAAAACACGTTCCGGCTAGAATGACGCCGGACGTTATTAATTTTTTCAACATAATTTTTTCTCCGAAAAACTTCTAAATATTTATCGATTCAATTCACGCGGCGGACGCCCTGAAACCTGCGGCGCGTTTTTTTTATCGTCCTTCTCGCCGGTTTCGGCAAAAACTTCCTTGAGCGCGCCGACGCTCGACAGCATACTCGACGTTTCCATCGGCATAAAAATCACTTTGGAGTTTTGCGTTCGGGTCATATCGCGCAGCGATTCGATGTAGCGCGCCGTTATCAGATATTGAGCGGTCTGCGCCGGGTCGCCGATGGCCTGCGCGATTTGCGCGATTGCCTGGGCTTCCGCCGACGCCGCCTTTAATCTGGCTTGCGCCGCGCCGTCAGCGGACAAAATCGCCGATTCCCGCTCGCCTTCCGAGCGCGTAATCGAAGCCTGTTTTTCGCCTTCGGCGCGTGTTATCGAGGCTTGCTTTTCGCCTTCCGCCTGAAGAATCAAAGCGCGGCGGTTGCGTTCCGCCGTCATCTGTTTTTCCATCGTAATCCGCACGTCTTCGGGCGGATTGATGTTTTTCACGTCCACGCGCGTTACCTTGACGCCCCATTTGTCGGTCGCTTCGTCTAAAATCAGCCGGAGTTTGGCGTTAATCTGGTCGCGGTTCGATAGCGTGTGGTCTAAATCCATTTCGCCCATCACCGAACGCATTCCGGTTATCGTCAACTGAATAAGCCCGCCGACTAAATCGTTGACTTCGTAAACCGCTTTTACCGGGTCGGTAATCAGCCAATACACTACCGAATCGACATTTATCGTTACGTTATCGCGCGTAATGACCGGCTGCGGCGGCAAATCGATATACTGCTCGCGCAAATCAATCGATGTCGTTCCCGGACGCAGATTCGTCCAGTAAACATCGCGCGGGCTGTCGAAAAACGGGATGATGATATTCAAACCGCTCTGCGCCAGACGATTAAAACGTCCGAGCCGTTCAATCAGCAAAACGGTCGATTGCGGAACGATTTTAAGCGTTTTGGCGGCGATAAATAACAACGCGACCGCCAGAAAAATGAAAAAACC
>JALZOE010000499.1 GCA_030857325.1 Acidobacteriota bacterium | reverse complement strand
ATGCAAGCTCGCCGCCGGGTCTTTTCATTTCCATAATATTTTTCTCCTTGTCGTCGGTTGTTTAATAAATTTATTTTCAATTAACCGTGCGGCTTATGCAAAATCTTTGCCAGCCGCCGAAACTCAATAAATAAAGGTTTTGGACATTTAGCGATTTTCAAAACCGTATCGAATCAATATAACCGAAAACGGAAATATTTTTTATTCGCCGCTTCAAAAAAATCATTGCGGCAGGCGTCGCGGTTCGGTTCGCTGAGTTTCGCGCATCGTTTCGATTGCATACGGCACGCCGAGAAGCACGACGATTGCCGCCGTCGCCAGCAGAAAAAGCACGACGAGACAGCCGAAAAATTTGCCGAATCGTCGTTTCGGCGCGGCATTTGAAACGGGTGAATTGTTAATAGTTATATTCGACTGCGCCGAATTTTGCGGGTAATTGATTTGCGAACCGCTCGGCGGCTGCCTTTGCAACGGCGGCGATTTCGGCGCGGGCGTCGGCAAATTTACGGGCGGACGCGCAACCGGCGGATAAACTTTCGGCGGCGGCGGTTTGTTGGGCAAAGTTTGCGGCGAACGCGGCGCGGACGGCGGATAAATTTTCGGCTGCGGTTTGGGCTGGTTTTGCGGCGTTTGAGATTGCGTCGAAGTATTACGCGACGCGGCGGTTTTATTGTTTTGCGCCGAAGTCGATTGAATCGGCTTGTTTACGGGCGGCGACGGAATTTCACTTTGTTTCTTCTCCTTTGCCGCGACGTCGGCGTCGGTTAAAACGCCGAGCGCCAGCGCCCACGAATCGACTGCCCAATTTGATGCCTCCGACGTTAAACCTAAATTGTCTTCAAGACGTTTGGTAAGTTTCGTCAAAAGCAGCTCGCGCGGCGTGGATTTCGCCGCCGCCAGCAAATCGAGCGGCACGCGTTCTTCGAGCGCGTTAGTCAAAACGTTTATCTCGCGCCGATATTCGCCGCTCAAGTCTTTTAACAATCCTTCGACGCGCCGCCGGTCGCTCGCCAAATCGTTTCCGTATTTGGCGATAATGTTTCGCAGGGCGTGGCGCGGCGTGTTGTTCATATTTTACCGAATTTTTTTACGACGAACAGCTTACCACAATTTTCTGACTTCCCTCGGCGGGCGGCTCGGCGAAGCGTTCCATTTCCGGCTGTTCGTCAAACGGTTTTTGCAGAACCGCGAGTAAAATATCGACTTCGGAATAATCGCCGTTTTCCGCTTTTTCAATCGCCGATTGCGCGACGTGATTGCGGAGAACGAATTTCGGATTAACCAGATTCATCCGCGCCGAGCGTTCGGCGTCGATGCTCGTTTCTTTTTCAAGCCGCGACTTATAATCCTGCGCCCAACGGTCAAAGCTCGCCGGGTCAATAAACATTCCCTGTAAATTTTTATGGTTTCCGTTCGCTTCAAAATCGCCGAGACGACGGAAAAACCCGGTGTAATCGACGCGGCTGGTTTGCAGAATCTCGAATAAATCGTCAATCAATTCGGCGTCTCCGGTTTCAATCGTCTGCAAACCGAGTTTAGCGCGCATCAATTCGGCAAAATGTTCGGTGAAAATCGTTTGATATTCACCCAAAATCATTTCGGCTTCTTCGACTTCGACAAGCGGAATCAAGGTTTGCGCGAGTTTATAAAGATTCCACAAACCGACGTTCGGCTGCTGGTCAAAGGCGTAGCGCCCGCCGTAATCGGAATGATTGCAGATAAATGCGTGGTCAAACTCGTCCAGAAAACCGAACGGACCGTAATCGATTGTCAAGCCGATTATCGACATATTATCGGTGTTCATCACGCCGTGATTGAAACCGACGCCTTGCCATTGCGCGACGAGTTTCGCCGTGCGGCGAACGATTTCACGAAGAAATTCTAAATATTTATTTTCGGCGTCGGCAAACTGCGGGTAGAATTCTCTAATAACGTAATCGGCAAGCTGGCGCACCTGCTCGTATTGACCGCGATAATAAAACAATTCAAACGAGCCGAAACGAACGTGCGTCGGCGCTAAACGGGTTAAAACCGCCGCTGTTTCAACCGTTTCGCGGTAAACCGGAGCATCGCTGCCCGTGATGCAGAGCGAGCGCGTTGACGGAATACCGAGCGCGTGCATCGCTTCCGAACAAAGATATTCACGAATCGTCGAGCGCAGAACGGCGCGCCCGTCGCCCATACGGGAGAACGGCGTCATTCCCGCGCCTTTCAGTTGAATATCGAATCTTTCGCCGTTATTATTTACCGCTTCGCCCAACAAGATGGCGCGTCCGTCGCCTAATTGCGGAACGAAATGACCGAATTGATGCCCGGCGTAAATCGCCGAAACCGGCTCGCTGCCCGAAAGAAGTTTGTTGCCGGTAAAATATTCGACAAACTCCGGTTTTGCGGCTTCATCTCGGTCAAGCCCGATTAATCCCGCCGCCTCTTTATTAAAGCTGACGAGATACGGCGCGGGCAGCGGCGTCGGTTTGACGCGCCGGTAAAACTTCTCCGGCAAACGCGCGAAGGTGTTGTCGAATTTAAGGTTTTCGAGAGTGTTCATAAATAAACCTTACCAAAATTTTCACTTCGGCTTAAACCGAACCGAAAAATTTTTGGTATTCTTTTTGAAACGAAATTAAAAAAGCTGTTTGAAAGGTTTGAGAGTAGGACGCGGACAAACGCGGATAAAGCGGATTAGCACTGATTTTTTG
>JALZOE010000004.1 GCA_030857325.1 Acidobacteriota bacterium | reverse complement strand
TGGTTAAAGTTTAATTCCTTTTAACATCAAACATTTACGGAACATTATTTTTATGTCAAACCACATTATCTTGTGGCTTTGAAAATCTGAAAACAGATTTTCAAAGAAATTCGCGTAAGGTGAGTTAGTAATTATCCGTTGTTAATGTCCAATAATTTGTGTTCATTTGTGCTAAACCTTATTAAAAATTTCGTATCTTCTGCTCGATTCGCAAAGTCTATTTGAATCTTTGCCCTAAAATCGGCAATAATTACCCTTTTGCCTGATTTGGTTCGTTGTTCTTCGCGCCAGAGAGGGCTGTCATATTTTTAATTAAAAAATTTAACGGATAGGTGGTTTTTAATGGAATCTATAATTCTTTATCTGATACCGGCATTAGGTATTTTCGGATTAGTTGTTATGACAGTGCAATCCAGATGGGTATACAAGCAACCTACCGGTGAAGCCAATATGGTCGAACTTGCAGGCTACATTGCTGAAGGCGCGATGGCGTTTTTGAAAGCCGAGTGGAAAGTATTAACTTACTTTGCAATTGTCGCGGCAGTGCTTCTTGGCTGGTCTGGAACAATGGTGGAAACGTCTTCTCCGGTTATTGCGGTTTCATTTATTATCGGTGCGGTTTTGAGCGCGACTGCCGGTTACATCGGAATGAATATCGCAACCAAAGCGAATGTCAGAACGACTCAGGCTGCCCGCACCGATTTAAAGAGCGCTCTTAAAGTCGCTTTTACCGGCGGAACCGTTATGGGGCTTGGCGTGGCGGGACTCGCGGTTTTAGGTATCGGTTCTTTGTTTATTGTTTTTTATAATATTTATGTTGCGAATACTGCTATGAATCCTAGCGGTTCCGTTAATGGATTCGCAATGGAAAAAGCAATTGAAGTTCTTGCCGGTTTCTCATTAGGCGCGGAATCAATCGCTCTTTTTGCAAGAGTCGGCGGCGGCATTTATACCAAAGCGGCTGACGTTGGAGCGGATTTAGTCGGCAAAGTTGAAGCGGGAATTCCTGAAGATGACGTTAGAAATCCGGCGACTATTGCCGATAACGTCGGAGATAATGTGGGCGACGTTGCCGGAATGGGAGCTGACCTTTTCGGCTCATATGTTGCGACGATTCTTGCGACAATGGTTTTAGGACGTGAGATTATTGTCAGTGATAATTTCGGCGGTCTTTCTCCGATGCTTCTTCCGATGCTGATTGCCGGACTCGGAATTATATTCTCGATTATCGGTTTTTCATTTGTGAGAATTTCCGATGATAAAGGTAATGTTCAAAGAGCGATGAATATTGGGAACTGGGTTTCGGTTATTATCACGACAATCGCCTGTTATTTTATCGTGATGTGGATGCTTCCGGCAAATATGACTCTCAGAGGTGCTAACTTCACAAATACGGGAGTTTTCTACGCAATCTTAGTCGGCTCGATTGTCGGCGCACTAATGAGTATCGTTACCGAATACTACACGGCAATCGGAAAAAGACCTGTTAATTCAATCATTCAACAATCCGATACGGGCGCGGCGACAAATATTATCGGCGGTCTCTCCGTCGGGATGGAATCCACTTTAGTTCCAACGCTTATTCTGGCAGCCGGTATTTATTTATCTCACTACTTTGCCGGTTTATATGGGGTTGCAATTGCAGCCGCCGGAATGATGGCAACAACGGCTATGCAGTTGGCAATCGATGCTTTCGGACCGATTGCCGATAACGCGGGCGGCATCGCCGAGATGAGCAGACTTCCGAAAGAAGTTAGACAAAGAACGGATATTTTAGATGCTGTTGGAAATACAACAGCCGCAACAGGCAAAGGTTTTGCAATCGCTTCAGCCGCTTTGACGGCTCTGGCGTTATTTGCAGCTTATGTCGGTCTTGCCGGAATTAATTCAATTGATATTTATAAAGCAGATGTTCTGGCAGGTTTATTCGTCGGCGGAATGATTCCTTTTATCTTTTCTTCTCTTTGTATCGCGGCAGTCGGCAGAGCGGCAATGGCGATGGTTCAAGAAGTCAGACGGCAGTTTAGAGACATTCCGGGAATTATGGAGTATAAAGCGAAACCGGAATACGATAAATGCGTCGCTATTTCTACCAAAGCGTCTCTGAGAGAGATGATGCTTCCCGGCGCAATTGCTTTAATTACTCCGGTTGTAGTCGGATTCGCTTTTGGACCGGAAGTTCTCGGAGGTTTATTAGCAGGCGTTACTGTTACAGGTGTCCTAATGGGAATGTTCCAAAACAACGCCGGCGGCGCCTGGGATAATGCTAAAAAATCATTTGAAGCCGGCGTAATGATTAACGGGACAATGCAGTATAAAGGAAGCGAAGCTCATAAAGCGAGTGTTACGGGTGATACCGTCGGCGACCCGTTCAAAGATACCTCGGGTCCTTCTATGAATATTCTTATTAAACTGATGAGTATCGTTGCCCTGATTATTGCTCCGCATATCAATGCAAATAGAACTACTATTCCCCACGCAGAAATAACTCCGAAAGTTGGAGTGGAACAAACAGTCAAAGTTCCTGCTGAAAAAAGACTGTAAATGCCGGGCAATGCTCGTTCTCGCGCCGTTCTTTATTTAATAGGATAAAAAGCATTTAGCCACAAATTATACAAATAACACGAATTATTAAAAATTTCTTATTCGTGAAATTCGTGAAATTCGTGGCTGAAGTTCTTTGCAGTAAAATTTATGAAAACTCTTAAAGTTCAATCTAACAAGCGCGAAGAAATGATTGAAATCACCGCCGAAGTCCAAAAGCTCGTGCGCGAATCGAATCAAACCGAAGGCGTCTGCGTTTTGTTCACGCAACACACGACGTGCGGATTGACGATAAACGAAAACGCCGACCCGGACGTGAAAAGCGATATGCTCCTTTTTTTGAGAAATCTAATTCCGCAGCATTACGAAGGCTTCCGGCACGCCGAACAAAATTCCGACGCGCATCTCAAATCAACTTTCGTCGGCTCAAGCGTAACCGTTCCGTTTGAAAACGGAAAACTGCTTCTCGGACGCTGGCAAGGCATTTACTTGTGTGAATTTGACGGCACGCGTGAACGGAAAGTTTTGCTGAAGATTGTTTAGCCGCAAGAAGATTTTAGCCACGAAAAAACACGAAAGGACACGAACAAAAAAGCGAAAAACAAAATTACTTTTTTAATAATCGGTGAAATTATTTTGTTTTTTCGTGTCTTTTCGTGTTTTTTCGTGGCTAATTCTTCTTTCGCGGCGTTACCAGAATCGCGTCGCTCACTTTGCGCTCGCCTTCTTTGTCCGACGGACGGTTTACGACTTTGCTGTTCAAAAACATCGTCGTCGAGCCGCCGCCGTCCAGATTCATCGCGTCGGTCGCGCCCAATTCCAAAAGAAACGCCGCCAAATCCGGCAAACTTATGCCGCCGCTTTCCGCGCTTCTGCCGTCAACCGTTACCATTAAAAATTTGCCGTCTTTGAGCTTGGCGACGGCTGTGCGCGGATGATGCGTTTCGACAAACGATTTACTCGATTTTTCCTGTTCCCAGGTGATTTCAATTTTGCCGTTTTTGACGAGTTGCGGAACGCCGCCGACAATATCTTCAGCTTTTGTAAAAAATTTTTGCTTTTCGGTTTCGGTTGCGATAAGTTTTCTTACCAGCCGAACAATATTTCTTTTTTGGGAAAGTTTTTGGAATTTACTATTGCTGATAGATAGAACAAAACCGTCCGGCGGAATTGAAGCATTCCCTTTATTTAAGATTATTTCTTCGACAATTCTGCCTTTTATAATCAACTCAAAACCGTCGTCATTGGTTAATGTTGACCGATTGAATTCAGGCGTAAAAAGAATAATTTCATTTTCTTTGCGCTCTCTGTTAATTCCCGAAATTGCAATAGTTTCATCCGTGCCTCTAACAAAATAATTGTTTGAATTTAGGCGGTCAAACATCACTTTGGTTTTACGTTTTTTATTAGCAATTCCAAGCGCGATTCGATTGTTGTAACTTTCGCTCAAAACTTTTCCGTCAATCATCAAAACGCCTGCCGAGTCGCCCGCGAAAATGCTTTTGTCCAGTCTGAAAAATCCGGCGTTTATCGCGGCAAACGCGCCGTGTCTTAACGCAATCGAGGAAGTCGTCTCCAAACCGATTGCCGCGTCGAGCGCGTGGACGACATCAAGACGGACTTTTGTTAAGTCGAGCCGCAGCAGATTGAAAACTGCGTTTTCTGGCTTGCCGTCCGCCGATTTCATCTGCCGTGTATATTTGGCGTGTTCGATGCCGTCTCGAACCGTTTGAAAATCCTGCGCCGCAGTCGGAAAGCATAGGAAAATCAACCACAGATAAACGCAGATGAACGCCGATAATTTTTTCATTAATTTTGTCTTTGCGGGAAATTTTGATTATAAATTAAATGTTAGAGCGAAACGAAGCAAACAGAGCGAGCCGATTTGATTATATAAATAACCGAATCGGCTCGAAAGATTTTCGGACTGAAATACTAATCGAATTTGCAGTATTTTAAGCCCGATTTTTTAATTTGAACTACAATTTACCTTCGGCTTCCTTTTGGCGAATGTCTTCGTCAACGGTTTCCTCGTCGCCTTCGGCGCTGCCCGGCGTTCTGCCCGGGTCGCCGCTCATCGTCGGCGTGTTGTTTTTCGGTTCGGTATTTTCATTTGACGCATCTTTTTGTTTGTTTTCGTCCTGCGGCGTCTGGTTGTCGTTTGATTGATTCGGTGTCGTCATAATTTTTTCTCCTCGATTTACGGCGATTTGGCTCGTCTTATAAAATTTTCCGCTTGTAAATTTAAATATACACAAGCGCAAAACTCCTGTCGCTTATTTTTACCGAAAGTTAAATTCAAACGGAACGGACGCGAACAAAAAACCAAATTTTCTCGTCTTCTTCGGCGTCTGTTTACGGCTAATCCACTTCTTCAAAATTCGTCCAATTTCCCTGCCAGTCGAATTTTTCCAGCGCGGCGAAATGTTTTTTGTAATCGTAAAAGGAGTTTCCCACATAAGCATAGCCGGAATAATAAAATTTTTTGCCCGACTTAACGGCAAAGTCGATTTCGAGAAGCATCGTGAAAATTCCGAGACTGCGCGCGGGTTCTTCGGGCGCGAAAATCGCGTAGATGCCGGAAATTGCCGATTCACCGACATCGAAAAAACTCGCGGCAAGCAGTTTTTCTTTATCATAAACACACATTTCCAATGCCTCGCACGGCGTATTTGCCGCGTCCGCGACGAGAAAATCGTAAATCGAGTCGGGCGCGTCCCGTTTAAATCGTCGCTTGTGCCGTTCAAAAAGCATTTCTTTTTCCGCAGTGATTTCGACCGGGCGAACGATGATTTGCAAATCCTGATTTCGCTTCAAAATTCGCCGTCGGCTTTTTGACAATGTAAAATCGGAAAGACGAACGCGAAGCGGTTGAACCAGGCGAATTTCGTTTTCGTAAAATCCGAGATTGTAGCGAAAAAAATGCGCGCCGAAGTGCCGCCAACCGTTTTCGAGCAGCAAATCTAATTGGCGCGACGAAACTTTGAGCGCGTAAAATTCTTCGTCGATAAAGGAAAAAGCGTTGTCGAACATCGTTTAACGCGGAAAATGTCAAAAGCGAAATCAAACGCGCCGAAAAAATACACGAAAGCGAATCTGCCGCGCAAAATCCGCCGGACGTGCGGCAAAACGATGACGCGGCGCAAGCACCGGGAAAAGGTTTGGGATAACGTAAGATACCGCTCCGAACGCTGCCGCAAAAATAAAAACGGCGAACAGCAAGAATGAATCGTTTCATTTATACACTGTTTGCCGTTTTTTAGTCGTTCAATTGATTAACGCGCCGACACCTCAAAAGTTTCCTCGTCCTGCTCGTCGTAACCCGCCGTTTCGCTTGTTTCGTCCGTTTCATAAGCCGAAAGTTCTTTGACGACAACCGGCGCGTTAGTTTCGGCGCGCATTTTTTCCAGGTTCTCGCGCGCTTTTATCATATTGCAGCTGCCTTCGAGCAACGCGCCGTCTTCCATTACGAGTCGCGGAGACTGAATATTGCCGACGACGTGCGCCGTGCGTCCGAGTTCCAATCTTTCGGTTGCGATAATGTCGCCGTTGACGATTCCGTTAATAATTGCCGCCGAAACCAGAACGTTGGCGTCAACGCGCCCGCTTGAGCCGACAATCAGCGTTCCGCTTTCGGACAAAACGCGCCCCGTCAAATGCCCGTCAACGCGGAGCATCGCGTGAAAACTCGTCTCGCCCGTCAAAGTCGTGCCGTAACCGACAAAGCCGCTCAGTCGTCCTTCCTTTATATCGCGCGCCATCGATTCGCTCTCCGATGTAGCGGCACGCGCGGACGCTTGATTCGTAGCGGTTGTCGCCGGATACAGCGTGTTCGGCGTTTGCGCCGGTTCGCTCGGTTGTTCGGTTCTGGAACTTCTGCCCATTCTAATCATAATTTTTTAAAAAGCTGAAAAGTTAATTTGAAAATGTAATGATAAAAGACTTTTCCGAATCGTGTCCAGCAATTTTCGCCTTATTTGTAAATTAAGGCGCGGCGTGTCAAAATTTTAAGTTTGAATGCGAGGTAAAAAAGTTGTTTGTAGAAAGTAAAACGAAAACGAAACTGCTCAAAAAAATGGGCGAAGCCATTCGCGATTTTTCGATGATTGAAGACGGCGATAAAGTAATGGTGTGTCTTTCGGGCGGAAAAGACAGCTACACGATGCTCGAACTGCTGCTCGACGTGCAAAAACGCGCTCCCGTAAATTTTGAAATTCTCGCCGTTAATCTCGACCAGAAACAGCCGGATTTTCCCGAACACGTCTTGCCCGAATATCTGAAAAGCGTCGGCGTCGATTACAGAATTGTCGAAGAAGACACTTATTCGGTCGTTACGCGGCTTGTGCCGGAAGGCAAAACTTTCTGCTCGGTTTGCTCAAGACTGAGGCGCGGAATTTTATACACGACGGCGATTGAAGAAGGCTGCACGCGCATTGCGCTCGGTCATCACGCCGACGATATTATCGCCACATTTCTTTTAAATCTTTTCTATGTGGGACAGTTAAAGGCGATGCCGCCGTCTCTGCGTTCCGACGACGGGAAAAACACGGTAATTCGCCCGCTCGCTTACTGCCGCGAAAAAGACATTATAAAATTTTCGGAAGAAAAACAGTTTCCGATAATTCCCTGCAATCTGTGCGGTTCGCAGCCGAATCTGAAACGCGCGCGAATTAAAAGATTAGTCGCAGAACTAGAGAATGAAATTCCGCACATTCGGTCTTCGATGATGACGGCTTTATCAAATGTTACCGGCTCGCATCTGCTCGACGCTGATTTGTATAACTTTAAAAATTTTGCGCCGCTTCTCAAACAAGCCCGACCGCTGCACGGCAGCGTTGAAAAGGAACTCGACGCGGTTTTCGACCATTCGGAAGAAAGTTTTGGCGGCACGGTTGTATCCGAAGAATCTAAAGAATCGATTTTGTCTCTCTGAAATTAGTAAAGTTTCGGGATTTTTAAATTGATTAAAGGCAATTTTTAAGGTGCCGGGAGCGCGGGCATCCTGCCCGCACACATCGCTCGTAGCGGCGTAGTTAAGTTTATTATACTCACACGACGTTTAATTAAAACAAATTTTTCGCGCTTAGGCGCTCAATGCGGGCAGGATGCCCGCGCTCCCGATATAATTTCATTGTGAAAGCTCTGCTCTTGATTGACATTTTTATAAATTATAATTTAATTTTCTACCAATTCGTTTCGGTATTTTTTACTGCTTCGCCGTGTTCGACTAAGAAACGCTCGGCGTCGATTGCCGCCATACAACCGCTTCCCGCCGCCGTAACTGCCTGCCGGTAATAAGAATCCTGCGCGTCTCCGCAGGCGAAAACTCCGGCGACGTTTGTTTTCATCGTGCGCCCTTCGGTTTTCAAATAGCCGGTTTCGTCCATATCGAGAACGCCTTTGAAAAGGTCGGTATTCGGTTTGTGTCCGATGGCGACGAAAACTCCTTCGGTCGGAAATTCGCTTTCCTCATTCGATTGGGTGTTGAAGATTTTCACGCCCGTAACGCCCGCTTCTTTCGTGCCGAAAATTTCTTTGATTCCCGTGTTCCACATAATTTCGATTTTCTCGTTGGCGAAAACTCGTTCCTGCATAATTTTTGAAGCGCGGAACGAATCGCGGCGGTGCATCAGCGTAACTTTTGAAGCGAAACGGGTTAAAAACATCGCTTCTTCCATCGCCGTGTCGCCGCCGCCGACGATGACGACGGGCTTTCCGCGAAAGAAAAATCCGTCGCACGTCGCGCACGCCGAAACGCCGTTGCCGCCCAAACCTTCGGGGACGGGTTCTTCGCCCGGAACGCCGAGCCATTTGGCGGACGCGCCCGTCGAGATAATTAAAGTTTCGGCTTTTATCAAGGTCGTGATTTCTTCGGCGTCCGCGCTTTCCTTGCCGTAGAGTGTGAACGGTCTGTTTGATAAATCGACTTTATCAATCCAGACATTCAAAATTTCCGTGCCGAATCTTTCCGCTTGCGCTCTGAATTGATTCATCAATTCCGGTCCCATAATTCCGTCGGCAAAACCGGGATAATTTTCAACGTCGGTCGTAATCGTCAATTGTCCGCCCGGCTGCGGTCCGTCGATAACGAGCGGCTCAAGCTGCGCGCGCGAAGCGTAAATCGCCGCCGTCAAACCTGCCGGACCCGAACCTAAGATAACTACTTTTTTATTAATTTCCGTCTGCGCCATAAATATTTTCGTTTCTCCTATGCTTGAAATTGTTTCAAACAACAGTTTTTAGATAATATTTATAGTATAACCGTCAAATAATAAAATAGTCGAACAAATGCTCAAATACCGTTGTGCAAAGCAGTTTGAGCAACCGGAAATTAGATTTTCATTTACAAAAACTTTTCGATTAGTTATATTTGTGGTAACTTTTTCGTATTAAACTGTTTACCGTTCTACGTAATACTTTCGAGAATCCGTATTTAATGTCAACCGATACAATAACTCAATTTGAGGAAAAACGCTTTGCGCTTCGGATGGCGCTTCGTCTGCCGATTGTCGTCTCCGGGCGCGCGGACGACGGCGCGGCGTGGAGCGAGCCGACCGAAACCGACGATATTTCGACGACCGGAACGCTTTTTCATCTGAACCAGACGATTGCGTCCGGCGAAAATCTCTATCTGCGCTCGCATCGACCGGACGGTGTGCCGGTCGAAGTAAAAGCCCAGGTCGTCCGCGTCGCGCCCGCCGCTTACGGCACGACGCGCGTCGGCGTTACGGTCGTTGACGGCAAAGAAAACTGGCTGCGCTTTTTCGTCTCGTGGATTGCCGACGACCAGAAAGACCCGGACGAAGAAGAAGAATAAATAAGGATAGAGGATAATAAAAAGACGTTCGTCCGGTTTATCCTTTATCCTTTGTTTTTTCATAAACTTATGACCGATTACGAAACTATTTTGATTGAAAAACGCGAAAGCGTTGCGGTTTTAACGATAAACCGTCCCGACAAACTCAATTCTTTAAATGGACAAGTTCACACCGAGAGCGTCGCCGCGCTCGACCGATTGCGAAATGACGATTCGGTTCGCGTTCTGGTTATCACGGGCGCGGGCGAAAAATCTTTCGTCGCGGGCGCGGACATTGGCGAGTTTGCCGGAAAAACTTCCGCCGAACAGCGCGGCGTTTTTCAAGGTCGCTCGTTATTTAATTCGCTCGACACGTTTCCAAAACCCGTGATTGCGATGATAAACGGTTTTTGTCTGGGCGGCGGATGCGAACTCGCGCTCGCCTGCGATTTAAGATTTGCCGGCGAAAAAGCGCGTTTCGGACAGCCGGAAATCAATCTCGGCATAATTCCCGGCGGCGGCGGAACGCAGCGTCTGACGCATTTAATCGGCGAAGGCAAGGCGATGGAAATGATTTTGACCGGCGATATGATTGACGCGCCGACCGCTTTGAGACTCAATTTAGTCAACGACGTTTTTCCGGCGGAAGAACTGGAAGACAAAACTTTCGCGCTTGCCGCTAAAATAGCCGAAAAGTCGCCGATTGCCCTGCAAATGGCGAAAGAAGCTGTCAAACTCGCCTCGCGTTCAACGCTTGATGAAGGCTTGCGCCGAGAAATCGACCTTTTTGCAATCTGCTTTTCGACCGAAGATAAGGAAGAAGGCGTCGCGGCGTTTCTGGAAAAGCGCAAACCGGTTTTTAAGGGAAGGTAAAGAGAATGGAAAATGGAAAATAAAATCGCTTTAACTTGACTTGTCTTCACCTGTTGCGCTAACTTTTCTCTTTGCAAGTTGCTTAATTTTCCATTTTCAACTTTGCATTTTCCATTGAATTTTCGGGGTCGTAGCTCAGCTGGGAGAGCGCTGCAATGGCATTGCAGAGGTCAGGGGTTCGATCCCCCTCGACTCCATTCTTTTTATATAAATTATTATTTGCAAAAAGACATCTTTCGAGGCGTCTTTTTTGTTTTTATATGCCGAATAACCGGCGAAACTTTTTCAAATTATAAAAACTCCGCTAATATTAAATTTAAGTCGGAATTAAATCATTTTTAAGAAACGTGCAATTACGGCGTTTCGGTCGTAACTGAAATCAGGAGGAGAATATTTTATGAAATTGACAAAACTTTTTATACTCGCCGGAGCGTGTGCCGTTTTTTCGGCTTGCGAAGCACCGCAGACGAACACGGCGAATACGACTGCAAACCAAACGAACGCGGCAAATGCGGCGAATACGAACATCGCGCCCGCCGCGCAGAATTTGACGGAAGTGCCGCGCCCGCAGACGATTGCCGATATGATGAAGGAACGCGGCGAACAGGATGAAGCCGCTCCGGTTCTAAAAATTGTCGAGCCGAAGAACGGCGCGACCGTTGCGACATCGACCGTCAAAGTGAAGCTCGAAATTTCCGGCGACCTGAAAGGTTATCAACCGATGAAGGATACGGCGACCGGAATGGGCAATCACATTCACGTTATTTTAGATAACCAGCCGTATGAAGCATATTACAATCTCAACAGCGAATTTGAGCTGCGAAATGTCGCCGACGGCGAACACACTTTGCGCTTTTTCCCGTCGCGTCCGTGGCACGAAAGCTACAAAAACGAAGGCGCGTTTCAAATGGTGAAATTCACCGTCAAAAACGGCGCGGCAAATACGAATCAGCCGACGACGACCAATTCGGGAAACACGATGGCAAACGCCAATTCTTCCGCTGCGCCCGAAGGCAAAGATATGGCAAATTCGACGGCGGGCGCGGTCGATAAAACAAAGCCGCTTTTAACTTACAGCCGTCCGAAAGGCGAGTATAAAGGCGCGGATGCCGACGCGATTATGATTGATTTTTGGCTGTCCAATGCAAAACTGGTCGGCGACGGCGGCGAGTATCTGATTCGTTATTCGGTTGACGGCGGCGAACCCAAAATGATTGAAAAATGGCAGCCGATTTGGTTGTCCGGCTGGACGAACGGCAAGCATTCGGTCAAAGTCGAACTCGTCGACAAAAACGGAAATCTCGTCGATAACGGCGGTTATAATTCGACGACGCGCGAAATCACGATAGCGAAATAGTTAAGTCGGTAACGCAGGCATCTTGTCTGCGTTACCGACTTAACTTGAAGTCAGCACAATTTTCTTTTAACCTCACTAAATCAAAAATCTTTACAATAAACAATCTGGAGTCATAAATCTATGCGTCGTGATACGACATCTTGGTTCAGTCATAACCTGGGAATGGAAATGCCGCTGGTCGCTTATGGAGACAAAGGTTATCCGCTTTTGATGTTTCCGACCGCCGCCGCCGATTATCTCGAATACGAACGTTTTTTGCTGCTCGACGCCGTTAAACCGTTTATCGAATCGGGAAAAATTCGCGCCTATTCGATAAATTCGGTTAATCGCCACAGTCTTTTGAATGAACAGGCGTCGCCGCAGTGGAAAGCCGAACTGCAAACGCGCTACGACCGCTATATTTTAGAAGAAGTAATGCCGCTGATACGCGGCGAATGCGGGCAGAACGCGCGCCCGCTGACGACGGGAGCGAGTTTGGGCGCGTTTCTTTCGGCAAACTGTTACTTTAAACATCCCGACGTTTTTCGCGGCACGATTGCGATGAGCGGCAGTTACGATATTCGCTCGTATTTAAAGAATTACACGGACGACAACGTTTATTTTAATAATCCGATTCAATATGTTAAAAATCTGAACGACGATTACTTTCTGCCGATTCTGCAAAAAGCCGATTCAATCGTTATCGTTACCGGACAAGGCGCGTTTGAAGCGCCGGAGAGAAGCCGCGGTTTTTCCCGCGTGCTGCGCGAAAAAGGTATTCCGCACATTCTGGACGTTTGGGGACACGACGTAAATCACGATTGGGATTGGTGGCGCAGGATGCTTCCGTTTTATCTGGAAAAATTTTTGAGTTAATTCAGGCTGGTATTTACATTCGGGTTCAAGCGTGTCATTTTTATCAATGACGCGCTTTTTATTTTCGACAATAAAAATTATTTATTTTATCTATCGAGTTCGATTGTGTCATTCAGAATACAGACTTTTCGCAGCTGTGATGCTAAATTTTCAGTATCTTAAATTTCCGGTCTGTATAATCGAGTGCTTTTTAAGCAAGTCGAAAGCCGGATTGTTCAATCATTGACGGTTTCCATTTTTTAACTGCTAAAATTTATAACGTAAGACAGAGATATGAGCGAATCTTCCAATATATTATGTGTGGATGACGATAAGGACTTCTGCGATTTGATAACCGTTATGCTGCGTTACGCCGATACCGATTACAAATTAACCGCCGTGGAAACGCCGCAGGAAGCGCTCGACTTGCTGGCGCATAAATCGTTCGATTTGTTTATGTTCGATTTTAATCTTCCGAATATGAACGGCGTCGAGCTGTGCCGCCGCATTCGCTCGACCGACCAGAAAACGCCGATTGTATTTTATACGGGAACTTCGCAGGACGACGACCGCCGCGCCGCGCTCGACGCCGGTGCCAGCGCGTATCTGATAAAGCCGAACGACATCGACAACATCGTCCCGACCATCCAGAATTTATTAAACAATTGAACAATTAAACTTTTCCGAAAAAGTTTATATTTAACCGCAAAAAAAGCCGAAGCGAGAAATCACTTCGGCTTTTTTTATTACTACTTACAACAATATTTACTGGTCGCCGTCGCCTTTTTTACCTTTGCGCTTCGGGGCGTCGTTCGGCGGTTTTTCGGCGGGCGGTTCGACTTTCTTAACCGGAGTATTGACTGTAACCGGTTTGACGGGCGGTTTCGGAACGTCTTCGCCGACCGGCTTGGGAGCAGTCGAATTATCCGATTTCGGCGTGTCGGTCGGGTCAATCGTCGCCGGTATTTCAGTTGACGGCGCTTCCGGGTCGGTCGATTCGACTCTGCCGCTTCGCCTGGTTCTTGCGCTTGAATTTATAACGGCGCCGAGCTTTGCGCCTTCCTGTTCGGCTTTTTCGAGTTTTTCCTGTTCCTCGCGTTTGCGCTGTTCCGAAAGTGCTTTGATTTCAGACGGAACCGGCGGCGGTTCAGGGAATTTGTCTTGCGGTTTGTCTTTCATAAACACGTTCATAAACGTGTTGAAATACGGCAGCGCGCCGACGCTGCCCGTCATATTGCCGCCGAGCGATTCCTTGCGTTCGGGATTTCCCATCCACACGCCGGTTACATACGTCGGCGTGTAGCCGATAAACCAAACGTCCGTCTGGTCGTTGACCGTGCCGGTTTTTCCGGCAAGCTCGTGTCCGGCGGCGCTCGCGCCCGGCGCGGTTCCGCCCGCGGCGGTTACGCCCCGCATTATATCGACCATTGTCAGAGCAGCGTATTCGCTGGTTACTCTCGAAGTCGTCTCCTTCCATTCTTCGAGAATGCTTCCGTCGCGGCTGTAAACCTTGCGAATAAGATGCGGCGTAACGCGCACGCCTTTATTCGGGAAAGCGGAATACGCCGAAACCATTTCAAGCAAAGAGGCTTCGCTCGCTCCCAAAGCCGACGCCAGACTCGGCGCCATCGGGTTTGTTATTCCGAACCGGCGAACCATCTGCGCGCCGGTCTGAACGCCGACCTGTTCGAGCAGATGAACCGCCGCCAGGTTGTGTGATCTTGCCAGCGCGTTTCTCATCGGAACATTCGGATGACTCAAACTGCCGTCGAAATTGTGCGGCATCCAGTCGCCGCGTTTTACCGGCGCGCCCGAAACCATCATTTCCGGCGTCATTCCCCATTCGACCGCCGCCGTGTAAATAAACGGTTTATAAGCCGAGCCAGTCTGCCGCAAACCCTGCGTCGCGTTGTTAAATCTGTTGGTGTGATAATCGTAGCCGCCGACCATCGCCGCGATTTCGCCCGTGTGAGCGTTGAGCGAGACAATCGAAGCCTGCACTTCCGGCACTTGGGAAAGCTGCACCTGCAAAATGCCGCCGTCTTCGCCGACTTCCTTGATTTCAAATTCCGGCAGAAATCCGACTTTTAATTCGTCTTTCGGTTTTTTGCCGCTCTTGCCCATTTCCTTGGCAGTTACAATCGCCGTCGTGTTTCTGCCGAAACGAATCGTCGCTTCGTCATTAACCGAATCGATTTTCATCACCAGACCTTTGATAAATTCGCCCTTCGCGTATTCATCGCCGTACCAATCGGCGTGTTTGAACGATTCGAGTTTGCGCTCGATTTCTTTAGCGTCGGTAATCGGTTGATTATTTTCATTGAGCAGAATGTTTTGATATTCCGAGCGCCACGAGCGATTTCCGTCGTATCGACGCAAACCTTCGCGGATGGCTTTGGTAGCGATTTTCTGCGCGTCCACATTGATTGTCGTATAAACCTTCAAACCGCCCTGGGCGACGCGCGTCGTGTATTTTTCTTCGAGATATTTGCGGACTTCTTCGACCGGATAATCCCACGCCGTCGATTTCGGCAGCGATTGGTAATAAGCGGTGTCGGCGAGTTTAATCGGTCTTGACTTAGCGGCGTTAATTTCGGCTTGCGAATAATCGTCGGGAAAATATTTCGCCATCTGGTCGAGAACGATGTCGCGCCGCATTTTGGCTTTTTCCATACTGCGCGTCGGCGAATATTCGGGCGATTTCGGAATCGCCGCGAGCAGCGCCGCTTCTTCCAAACTCAAATCCTTCAAAGATTTACCGAAATACGTTCTGGCTCCGGCTTCAAAACCGTATGAACCCGCGCCGAGAAAAACGTAGTTCATATACATTTCAAGAATTTGCCGCTTGGTGTATAAACGCTCGATTTCGAGCGCCATTATCCACTCGGTTACTTTTCTGGTAATCGTCTGGTCTCTGTAGAGAAAAAGATTTTTCGCCAGCTGTTGCGTGATGGTCGAAGCGCCTTCCATTTTGCCGGTTCTCGCAAACTTGACGAAAACGCCGCCGATGCGAAACGGGTCAATGCCGATATGTTTGTAATAACGAAAATCCTCAACCGCCAGAAGCGCGTTTTCGACGTTTACCGGAATATCCCGTTCTTTAATCGGAATACGTTTTTCGAGCGCAAACTCCGCCAGAATCGTTTCGCCGTCGTCGGCGTAAATCGTCGTTACCTGAGGCGGGCGATACGTGGCGAGCGCGGAAACTTCCGTCGCGTAACGCGAGTTATTTAAATAATAAGAAGCTAAAATGCCGGTCAGAGCGCCAGCCGATAAAGCCAGCAGCAGCGCGGTCGGCAGCCACATATAGCGCCAGAAACCGTTTTTTTTCGCTTCGACGGTTCTGACTTCTTTCGTTACAATTCTTCTCGCCTCTCTCGCCATATAACAAAAATCTCCTTAATTGACGAAACGCCGCATTTTTACGCTGATAACAAAACCGATTGCGATAAAAGTCGCCAAAACAGCCGACAATCCGGCGCTCATCAACGGCAGCGGAACGCCGACGACCGGCAAAAAGCCTAAAACCATTCCGACGTTCATAAAAATCTGGAAAGCCATCATCCCGACAATCGCCATAATAACCAGCATTCCGGCGCGGTCAGGCGCTTGCTTGGCGCCTGCAATCAGACGCGACAAAAGTAGCGCGTAAGCCAGCAAAAGCGAGACACAGCCGATAAAGCCCGTATTTTCGGCAGTTACCGCAAAGATAAAATCCGTGTGCGGTTCGGGCAGAAACTTCAGTGCGCTCTGCGAACTTTCCGTGTCGCCTTTGATGCCGGTGAAACTGCCTTTGCCGACCGTAATCATCGATTGCACCGTGTGATAGCCGAAGCCTTTCGGGTCGGCGTTTTCCGGGTCGAGAATAACGTTTACGCGCTCTATCTGATATCGTTTTATACTTCCCGTCTGCACTCCAGCCCAAAACGCAACCGGAACAAAAATCACACCCGCGACAATCGTTAAAACAACCCACCTGATTTTAACCGCCGAGAGAAAGAAGATAACCGCGAGAATCGGAAAATAAGTGATGGCTTGCCCGGCGTCTTCGAGCATAATCAGCGCGAGAGGCACGGCTAAAATCGCCACACCGATGAAAACTTCCTTAACCGTCAAAAATCCCGGCTTGCGCGCGCCGAAATATTTGGCGAGCATTAAAATGACCGGAATTTTTACAAACTCCGACGGCTGAAATTGTCCGATAAGTGGTAATTTGAGCCACGCCTGCTGTCCGTTCACCTTTACGCCCAGAGGAGTTAAAACCAGAATCAGCAACACTAAACCGAACACGTAAAAAAGCGGCGCGGCGTCGATAACGCGGCGGTAATCCATCATCGCAATGACCGCGAGCGCGACCAGGGAGATGCCCAGACCGATAATTTGTTTTTGCCAGTAAGTTTCGGTCGGCAGCGCGTTATAAATCTGCCAGACGCCGAAACTGACGATTGTAATCGCCAGCAGCGCCACCAGCCAATCAAAATCTCTAAAATTACGTTTTTCTATTATGGCAGCCATTTTTAAGTTTTCAGGAAGTTTTCAGGAAGTTGCAGAGTTGCGGAAAGTTGAAACTCTGTAACTTCCTGCAACTTTCCGCAACTCTGCAACTATTTCAATGCTACTTGTTGCCCGCTTAAAATGTCGGGATGAGTTTTCAAAAGATAAGCGTCGTAAACGCCTTTAACCGCCGGAACCGCGTGGGCGCCGCCGAAACCGGAATTTTCAATCAGCGCGATAACGGCGATTTCCGGTTTATATGCCGGAGCAAACGACACAAACCAGGCGTGGTCTTCAGCACCGCCGGAGCCGAGCGATGAGTTCTGCGCCGTTCCGGTTTTTCCGGCAATCTCGAATCCGGCGGTTTTAATTCGCGCGCCCGTGCCGCTGTTATTAACGACGCCCCACAAACCGTCGAGAACTAATTTATTTTGTTCGGGCGACATCTCAACCACTTTCGGCGCGGGATTGTCATAACCGAAACCCGACCGGGCGGCGACCCAATTCTTATCGTCTTCTTTGCCGACGGCGGCGACGGGCTTAAATTCCTTCAAGAAATGCGGCACAAACATTTTGCCCTGCACACTGATGCCGGCAACGGCGCGGAGCAGTGAAATCGGCGTAACCACTACCGTGTCCTGTCCGATAGACGCGTAAACCGTGCGGATGTCGCTCCATTTTCCTTCATTTTTGATGACGCTCGGCATCCAGGATTTCGGCGTCTGGCTGATTTTCTCGTTCGGCAAATCGATTCCCGAACGCTTGTCGAAATCAAAGTCTTCGACCATTTCAATTATGCCCTGAATGCCCATTTTCAGCGCCAGACGATAATAATAACCGTCGCACGATTTAGTAATGGCGTATTCGAGCGGCGGCGAGCCGTGATTTCCCATACAGCGCGTAAATTTATTGCCGATGGTAATTCCGCCGCCGCACAGAATATTAGAATGTTTAACGGTAATCGCGCCCTGATGCAACGCGCTGACCGATTCGGGAATTTTCCACACCGAGCCGGGATGATAACGTCCCTGAATGGCGCGATTGAGCAGCGGACGCTCTTCATTCATATAGTAATCGGCGATTTCGCGGCGTCCTTCGGGCGATGTGCTTCTGGTAACAAAGGCGTTCGGGTCAAACGACGGCAAGGACGCCATCGCTAAAATTTCGCCGTTGTTCGGGTCCATCGAAACAATCGTGCCGCGTTTCGTCGCCGAATTTTCGAGCTGTTCTTCCGCCGCCATCTGCAAATCGAGGTCGATGGTCGAAATCAAATCCTGTCCGGCTTGTGCGGGAACGGTTTCAATCTCGCTCTGCACACGCCCGCGGCTGTCGATAATGACTTTTCTGAAACCGGGTTTTCCGCGCAGATATTCGTCGTAATACTGTTCGAGTCCGCCTTTGCCGATAATATCGCCGGGACGAAAGCCTTTTGCCTGCGATTCCGGTTTTTCAAGCTGTTTCGGGCTGATTTCGCCGACGTAGCCGAGCGTGTGCGCCAGAACTTTGCCGAGCGGGTAAAATCGCTGCGGCTGCAATTCGATACGCAGTTCCGGGTATTCCAAAGTATGCGCTTCGACCCAGGTTATATCCTGAATCGTCGCGTTTTCCTTCAAAACCATCGTTTCAAAGCCGGGCTGTTTTTTCAAAAAGTTTAATCTTTCGACCAGATATTGGCGGTCAACGCTCAAACCCTGCGCGTAATCTTCGAGCCGTTCGGTCAAATCGATTTTCTTTATCGGCTCGTTCGACAGAGTTACGTTGTAAGTCGGACGCGAATCGACCAGCAGTTTGCCGTTACGGTCGAAAATCGCTCCGCGCGGCGCTGGGATAGGAATCAGCCGCACGCGCTGGTTTTCGGCTTTCTCGCTGTAATATTCGCCCTTGACGATTTGCAGGTAATACAGGCGCAGACCGAGAAGCGACAGCAGAACAAAGGCGATAACCTGAATCGTGCCGACTCGTATTCCCAAATTTTGCACGTGGTCGTTTAACTTCATAAACTTTAAATCTCAAATTTCGGATTTCAAATTATTTTTATTGTTTTACTGCAACCGATTAAGAAGACGGCAATGAACCCGCTTTCTATTTCTTACCTTCGGCTTCCGAGACGAATCGGATTTCGTCGGCGCGTCTGGCGGCGCGGCGCAAAGATTTCTTTCTTTTTCAACCTTGGATTCTCCGCGAAAAAACTGTCTAAAATCAAGTAGATAATCGTTCCGGCGATGGTTGTTCCGATAACGGAATATGCTGTTGTCGTTACAAGTTCCGCCGTCGGCGTTTGACCTAAAAGACGATGCATACCGTAATAAACCAAATCATTGAGAAGACACGCGCCTGCTATGACGGGAATTCTCAATAAAAGGTTGTCCAGATAGACGCGCCGCACCATCTCCGCAACTATATATGCTATCAACGTTTTAGAGAAACCGTTCGCGCCTAAAAGCCCGCCGCTCAAGGCATCGACGGCAAGCCCGGCAAGGCTGCCGTAAAGCAGAGCCTGAATGCCGGTTCGCTGGAGCGCGGCATAAACCACGATTATCAAAGGAAAATCAATAAACACAAACGATTCGGCAACGCTACGCAACGTCCACTGCAAAAAGACGGCGATAACCAGTGCGATTGTGATTTTTAACTTTTCCATCTTTATTGAAAGTTCAAAATTTAAGGCTGCAAAACAAAACTTTGAACTTTGAATTTATTTCTTCTTCCCGGCGTTCGGCACGGTTTTGTCATAATCGGGACGCGGCGGCGGCTCGTAGAGCAAAACCGCAACTTCCTGCAGAGACGAAAGATTTGCGCTCGGCTTGATAAAAATCTGGTGCGTTACGGTTGCCGAACCGACGCGAACTTCGATGATTTCGCCAATCTTTAATCCGGGCGGATAAATTCCTTCCTGTCCGGTCGTATAAACGCTTTCGCCGACGTTTACTTCGACGCTTCCGGGAACATAGCCCATTTCG
>JALZOE010000095.1 GCA_030857325.1 Acidobacteriota bacterium | reverse complement strand
CTTTTAGTTTTGGCTTCTATACTTGGACATAGCAATTTGCAAATGGTGATGCGTTACGCTCACCCATCGGAGACATTCAAAGCCGATGCCATTAAACGAATGGAAATTAGCAGGAAAGCAAAAGCAGTCTAAAAGCGGTAAATTCGCGGCAACTAGCTACATTATTAGATACAGGCAATTTTTAAAGGATTCAATTCTACCTGTAAATCCAGTGTTTACATTACTTAACAATATAGAATAAATAGAGATTTATGTTTTTCAAATTTACAACCGCCGGAGAATCGCACGGAAAAGCGCTCGTCGCCATTGTCGAAGGAATGCCCGCCGGAGTTTCGATTGAGGCGGAAAAAATTAATTTCGAGCTTTACAGGCGACAGCAAGGCTACGGTCGCGGCGGTCGGCAGAAAATCGAAAAAGACGCGATTCAGATTCTTTCCGGCGTCCGGCACGGCAAAACAATCGGCTCGCCCGTCGCTTTTACTATCGAAAACCGCGATTTCGTTCACTGGGAAGAAGTAATGTCGAGCGAAAAACTCGTCGAAGAACCGAAAAATCCGCGCCTCGTCAAACGCCCGCGTCCCGGACACGCCGACCTTGCGGGCGGGCAAAAATATCAAACCAGAGATTTGCGCGACATTCTTGAACGGGCGTCGGCACGCGAAACAGCCGCGCGCGTTGCCTGCGGCGCGTTTGCCAAACAACTGCTGGAAAATTTTGCAGTTGAAATCAAAAGCCACGTCGTCAAGCTCGGAAGCGTTCCCGAAACACCGATTGAAAAATCTTTTGCCGATATTTGCGCCGTTACAGAAGATTCGCCGCTTCGCTGTGCGGATAAAACGGTCGAATCGCAAATGATTAAACTAATCGATAAGGCAAAAGCGGAAGGCGACACGCTGGGCGGAATTTTTGAAGTTGTCGCAAACAATGTTATTGCCGGACTCGGCTCGCACACGGCTTGGAACGAGAAACTGGACGGAAGAATCGCGCAGGCTTTTATGTCGATTCAAGCCGTTAAAGCCGTCGAAATCGGCGGCGGCGTCGAAAACGCTTCGTTGCCCGGCTCGAAAGTTCACGACGAAATCGCGTTTGTTGAAAATGCGTTTAAGCGGGCGACAAATCGCGCGGGCGGACTCGAAGGCGGAATTACAAACGGCGAAGAAATGCGCGTGCGCGGTTATCTGAAACCGATTTCGACGCTGAAAAAACCGCTTCGTTCAATCGATATTGACACGAAACAGGAAAGTCTCGCCGCCTTTGAACGCTCGGACGTAACGGCGGTTCCGGCTGCCGGAATTATCGGCGAAGCAATGCTGGCAATGGTTTTAGCCAATTCGATGCGCGAAAAATTCGGCGGCGACAGCCTTCTCGAAATGAAAACCAACTTTGATAATTATCGAAAAACTCTTGAAGATTATTAAATGACTTTTATAGTCGGAGCGCGGGCATCCTGCCCGCAAACGTCGCTCACAGCGGCGTAGTCGAGTTTATATTATACGCGACGTTTGGTTAAAGTAGTATTTTTCGCGCCTTTGCGCTCAATGCGGGCAAGATGCCCGCGCTCCCAAGTGCTTTTAGAATTGATTCACAAAATATTTATTTTCCAATATCGCGCCGATACTGCATTCCCTCAAAACTTATTTCATCAACCGCTCGATACGCATTTTTCAAGGCGTCGCGTAAATTTTCAGCCGCTACGGTTATGCCTAAAACTCTGCCGCCGGATGTGATAAATTCGTCCGTTTCGTTTTTGGCTGTTCCGCCGTGAAAAATAAAAGTGTTTTCGTTTGATTCCGCCGCCTGTAAACCGTTGATAATTTTGCCGGTTTGCGGTTTCTGCGGATAGCCTCTCGATGCGAGTATGACGCAGGCGGAACTTCCCTTTTTCCATTTGATAAACAATTTATCGAGCGTCTGATTGAGAATCGCCTGGCAGATTTCGACAAAATCCGTTTCGAGCCTGACAAGAATCGCCTGCGTTTCCGGGTCGCCGAATCTGACGTTATATTCCAGAACTTTTATGCCGCCTGTCGTCAGCATCAAACCGACGAATAAAACGCCGCGAAACTCGAAACCGTCAAGCCGCGCGCCGTCTAAAGTCGGTTTGATAATTTTTTCGACGACTTCCGCAGTTTGTTCCGCCGTCAATAATCCGGCGTCAGTAATCACGCCCATTCCGCCGGTATTTGCGCCCGTATCGTTTTCGCCGATGCGCTTGTGGTCGCGCGCCGGCGGCATCGGAGCGAAATTTTTGCCGTCCGCGAAAAGAAGCAGTGAAACTTCCCCGCCGGTTAAACATTCTTCGAGAACGATTTTTGCGGCGGCGGTTTTTCCGACTAAATCGTCGAGTTCCTTAACCGCTTGTTCGGCTTGTTCACGGTTTTCCGCCACGACGACGCCTTTTCCCGCCGCGAGTCCGTCGGCTTTGACGACGACGGCGGTTTGCGCGTCTCCGAATCGTCCGCTTCTCAGAATCTCGATTGCTTCGCCCGGCGAATTTGCGGTTTCGTAACAGGCGGTCGGAATGTTGTGCCGCGCCATAAAATCTTTGGCAAAGGCTTTGCTCGATTCGAGTCGCGCCGCTTTTTTGCCTGCTCCGACGATTTTAAGATTTCGCTTTTCAAATTCATCGACGATTCCCAGAGCAAGCGAAGTTTCAACACCGACAAAGGTTAAGTCAATTTGATTTTCTTCGGCGAAATCGGCAAGACGCCCGATTTCGTCGGGTTTGATATTGACGCATTCGGCGATTTGCGCGATTCCGGCATTGCCTTCGGCGCAGTAAATTCTCCCAACATTTTTACTGGAATTAAACGCCCGGCACAAAGCGTGTTCGCGTCCGCCGGAACCGATTACCAAAATTTTCATAAAAATAGCGTAAAAGAAACCAACCGATTAAAACTTGACAGGCAGAGCCGATAGTTATAATTTCAAAATCGGATTGAAAATCGCTATCTCGTGTAAAGGACTCAAATTTTAATCTTTAATTTGATGTGTTTTTTTAATTTCCCCCAAATAATTGTTAAAACGCGCGCGGTAATCTAAAATTCAGTAAATACATCCGTTTGTATTAGAACAGAGCAAGGGAAGGAACGAGTAATGCAACCTACCGAACACAGAAATCTTAAAGAATTTAACCGAAAAACCTTTGCCGACGACCAGAAAATCGAAGACGAAAATATTGTGTGCATCGACTGCGGCAATGATTTTATCTGGACGGTCGGCGAACAGATTTTTTTTCGCGATAAAGGTTTAGAAAATCCGCCGAAGCGCTGCCGCGACTGCAAGCAAGCTAAAAACGACCGGCTCGCCGCCGTCAACAACGCTCAAAAACTCGGCGTCAAACAAAAAATCGAAGTCGCGGTTTACTGCGCCCGGTGCGGCGCCTACACAACCGTTCCGTTTTATCCTTCGCAAGGTCGTCCGGTTTACTGCCGTTCCTGCTTTCTGGAAATGAATCATTCGGTTATAAACCAGCAATAAAGTTTTTTATCCGCCGACGTGAACATTCGGACGCTGGTCGGGGTCATCTTCGGCTTGACGCAAAATCTCTCTGGTTACCGGCGCCGTGTCGCCTTCGCCGAACAAAATATACCTGATTAGATACGAAATCGGATTGCCCTCGCTCCAGCCGAAATAAACGTGCGGAATTTTTCCGGTTTTATCTCGCAAATGAAGCAGCAGCGCGGCGATGGCGTTCGGCACGGCGGGTGCGGAAGTTCGC
The DNA here is from genome assembly GCA_030857325.1 of Acidobacteriota bacterium. Taxonomy (GTDB): domain Bacteria; phylum Acidobacteriota; class Blastocatellia; order Pyrinomonadales; family Pyrinomonadaceae. The sequence goes on along the minus strand of JALZOE010000095.1, from coordinate 4,298 downwards.
AGAATCTTGTAGCCTTCGACATCGACGCCGTGAATTTTCAGCTTGCCTTTAAATTCCGAAGCGTCGCCCGGCGTTACTTCATAAAACAAAATCGGGTCGCTCGCCGGAATATGATTATCGACGCGTTTTTCGTGTTCCTTAAAACGATATTCTTCAACGTCGCCGGTTTCGCGCCGGTTGGTAACAATGCGGATTTCGCCTTCGACCATTTCGTCGATAAATTCCTGAGCTTTGGCGTCGAACACGATTCGACCGATGCGCACCTCGGTCGAACGCAGAGCGCGCGAGACGAACGAAGCGACGATTATCGAACCGATGAAAATCAGAGCGATTTTCAAACCTTCCGGTCGCTCGACGATATTGACGCCGAGCGTGTAAGCGAAAATCAGCGCGATTATCAAAAATCCCCATTTCGCCGTTTGATTTTTTCGCCACGCCGAAATCGCCACTGCAATCGCCGCGCTCGTCATCAGCGCAAGAACACCCGTCGCGTAAACGCCCGCCTGGTCGTCAACGTCAGCTTTAAAAATTACGGTAACGACAAAACAAATCAAAATAAATACGATGACCAGCGGGCGTGTGGCGCGCGCCCATTCCGGCGCCATTCCGAAACGCGGCAGGTAACGCGGAACGATATTCAAAAGTCCAGCTAAAGCCGACGCTCCGGCAAACCACAAAATCGCAATCGTGCTTATATCATAAGCCGTTCCCAAACCGTTGCCGAGATACAAATGCGCCAGATACGCCAGCGCGCGCCCGTTCGCCTTGCCGCCTTCGCGGACGGTCTCGCCGTTCTCTCCCGTAACCGCCGGCAGAAATTCCTCAGCCGGAATCAAAACAGTCGTTACGATGCTGCTGGCAATCAGCATAAAGCTCATTATAATAGCGGCGGTTGCGAGTAGCTTGCGCGTGTTGGTGATGCGGTGCGGATTCTTGACCAACGGCATCACTACAACGCCCGTCTCAAAACCTGAAAGCCCGAGCGCGAGTTTGGGAAATACCAGCAAAGCCAGCACAATCATCATCAGCGGATTGCCCGCCGCGCCCGGATAATTGTAAAGCGCGTCTTTCCACGCCGTTAATTTTTCGGTATGCGTCGCAATTTCATACAACCCGCGACCGAGTACCAGAACGTTTAAAAGCAGGTAAACGATGACGACGACAACCGCAACTCCGATTGCCTCTTTAAAGCCTTTCAAAAACACCAAGCCCAAACCGCCTATCAATATCAAGGTAACTATAATCGGATGTTCCAAAAAGTGCAGATTATTTTGAACAAACGGATTTTCCAGAAGATGGGCGGTCGCGTCGGCGGCGGACAGCGTGATGGTAATAATAAATCCGGTCGTTGCAAAACCGAGCAGCGCCAGAACGAAAAGTTTGCCTTTCCAGCGCGAAAGCAAATTTTCGAGCATCGAAATAGAACCGTCTCCGTGCGGACTTTCCGCCGCGACGCGGTTATACATCGGCAGCGCGCCGAAAAGCGTTACCAGCACCAGGACAAACGTCGCAATCGGTGAAAGAGCGCCCGCCGCCAGATAAGCGATTCCCGGCTGGTAGCCGAGCGTCGAAAAATAATCGACGCCCGTCAGACACATCACTTTCCACCAGGAGTGCGTTTGGTGCTGTCCTTCCTTTTCGTGCGGTCCTTCCGGCTCTTTGATTCCCGCATACAGCCAGCGTTTCAGTCCACTTTCGGCTGACTTTTCATTTGTTTGTCCCATAAAAAATATAAAGACCGCCGGACGTGTGAACATCTGTGGTCTTTTCGGTTACTCTCAAAATAATTTTTATCTTTTTGCCTGACACAGGTTAAAAAAGCGAATTTTATCTAATTTCAACTCCTCACAAAAAATAAATTCTACGCTTATTCGATTTCAGGTCAAGCCAAAATGCCCGGCGGTCAATATTATCTACAGCCGAACGATAATTTGAATTTCTACGGGACGGCAAATAACTTTAAAAAGTAAAAGGGCGACGTCTCCCACTCCGTCGCCCATAGGTTACGAGTCCTCACCCCTCGTAACCAGTTATGTTCACCGGGGAGGTGAACACCTATAGATTATGCACATCAAAAAAAAAATTGCAAATTAGGAATCGACAGTTTTTCAGGCTTTATTCAGTCGCCGAAAATACAAAGCCGCTCCACGGATTTACAAAACCGTCAATCGTCAAACTGCCTATAACATAAGCAGTTTCGTCGTTTTTACCGCGCAGAAAAAAACTGTATTCTCCCGGCGGCGTTCGGGACGCGACTTTGACTTCAAAGCTGATAACTGAAATCTCCGCGCCGTAATCCTGTTTAGCCGCAGAGCCGGGGACGACGCTTAAATTCGGCGAATTGAACCCCACTTTCAGCTTTTCAATATCGAGATTTTTTCCGCCGACGTAAATTAAAAAAGTTTTGCCGCCGTTCACCGGCACCGCCAGCTCTGAAAGCTGTCCGTTAAAACCGACGTGCGACACCGCGAAAGTTTTCGCGGCGAACTTAAATTTTCTCGAAAAATTTACGGTTCTGTCTTTTATGACTTCCGCTTCACCGAGCGGTTGGGCGGCTGACAACTCTTTTTTCTCTCCGTATCGCTGCCCGTAAATAAAATATTTTCCGGCGGTCAAGCCTTCGAGCCGAAAACTTCCGTCCGTATTGGTCAAAACTCCGGCGGCGACCCGACCGCTTTCCGCTTCTTCAATCCAGATTTGAATGTCCTTCGTCGTTCTGCCGTTTGCCGGTAAAATTTTTCCGGCAATCGCGCCGCAGCAATCGGCGCTGTTATTTTTTGCGCCGTATAATGCCCGGATGCCCGAAATATCGTCTTCGGCTAGCGTGCGGGCGGCAAAGTTCGGCAAACCGTAAGCGCCGTTTTTTCCCTGATGCTCGAACATCGTCGCCCCGGAAATCAACGAATGTTCCAAGCCGAGCAGATGTCCGATTTCGTGCGTCAGCGTCGCTTCGAGGTCGAAAGTTCCGATTGACCCGTCGGTTGAAAACTGCTGATACGGATTCAAAACTATATCGGCTTCGGTAATTACGCCTTTGCCGTTATAAAAAGTTTGAGTGCGGGCTGAAACTTCTCCGGTATCGCCGCCGAAAAGCAAAAGATTTTCCGGCGTCTGCGCTATCGTAATCAGGCTTACGCCGTCGCCGGCTCGTTCCGCCGGGCTAATTGATTGTTTATCGACAATTGAAAGCTCGAATTTAACATTGGCGATTTTCTCCCAATTTTCGAGACTTCGGCGAACCGCGCCGGATACGTCCGAATCGGGCTTTAATCCCGGACTTTGTTTTGTTAAGGAAGTCGAAAGAGCAACGGGAATGACGCCGGTTTTCCAGCGCAGACGAATCGTTTTACCTTCGTCGGCAAATTGCGCGGTGTAAGCGCTCGCCGCCGAAATAAAATTCAGCAGCGCGAGCAAAACCGCAAGATATTTAACGAAACCGAATCGCAAAATTAAATTTTGTCTCCGTTGCCGGCAAAACCGGCATTTTCCCGACTGACATTTTCCAAATCCGCTCGTCCGACCACTAAAAGCAATCCGATTAACACGAGCGTCACCAGCACATAGAGCAACGCGATTTGCTGGATGTAAATTAAAAATCCGATAATTATTACTATCGCCGCGCACCAAAAGAGCGCAATCGTCCGGCGGCTGTATCTGCTTTGTCCGTCTGCCATAAATATCTTTAAATCTCCTCGAAAAAAATGAAGGGCGTAACTTTTAATTGATACCAGATTTTTTTGTTTTCAACAAATAAAGCCCGAAACTCCGCGCTCGATTGTTTTTATTCAATTATTTGCAGCGGCAATTTGTCAGCCTGTCTCTGATTTTCAATATACGCTTTGATGACGGGCGGAAATTTTCTTTTTTCGCGCCCGGTCTGAGTTATTTCCACAACGTCGAAAGCCTGAAGAACAATATCTTCGGCTTGTCCGGCTTTGATTTTGTCTAAATCGGCGGCAATCGTGCTAATCTCGGCTCCGGTTCGGCGAAAAACCCTGATTTCTCCGGCGTCTGCGTCTTTGGTCAAGCCGCCCGCGCTGTCGATGGCGCGCGAAAGCGTTATCTGCGAGCGCACCGGAATTTGTTTCGGCGACGCAACTCCGCCGGTAATATAAACCGGTTTCGCTTCCGGCACAGTGATAATGTCGCCGCTTAAAATCCGCGGATTAAACTGGCTTTTTCCTGACAGCAAATCGCTGATTTTAATATTGATATACTCGCTCGGCGCGGTTTGAGCCGCAGGTATAACATCTTTGTTTTCTGTCGTTTCGACGGTTTTTTCCGATGACTTTGACGAC
>JALZOE010000094.1 GCA_030857325.1 Acidobacteriota bacterium | reverse complement strand
GTTCAGCCCATTTTATATACGGTGATTTGAAAAGATTCGCCGTCCAGACGTTGCGTTTTCCTTCGATTTGCCAGACGTTTTCGCGCCAGTAAAGCGTTTCGCAAAATCTTTTCAGCCGCACCGGAACTCGCGGCGGCGAGGGCGTTTCCGCCGAAAGCGTCCATTCGCCGATTGCCTTTAATTTTTCGAGAAGCGGAAAAGCGATGACGACGAGCGCCGCGACGCTCGTGAAAGTCAGTTGAAAAGACGGCGTAAACAAATCGTTCGGACGCCAGACGAGCAGCAAAAGAGCGCCGGCGCCGAGCGCATTAAGAAGCGTTCCGCGCCGGAAAATCACGCGCGAAAAAAGCAGAATCGTGAACATCAGAGCGGCGCGCACGACCGGAATTTCCGCGCCGACCGCAATCGAAAACGCCCATAAAAACGCGCAGACGATAATAAACTGCCAAGTTTTTTTGTCCGTAAAAACACGGACAAAAAGCAGCGTTAAACCGCCGATAAACGTAATGTGCAGACCGGAAATAACGAGAACGTGAAACGTGCCGCCTTCGCGAAAAACGTCCGCCGTTTGATTGTCCAGAAAATACCGATTTCCGAGCAAAGACGCGATTAAAACTCCGGCAGTCGAAACATTAAAATTGTCTCTAAACTTTACAATCAAATCTTCGCGGCGGTCGCTCAGCCAACCGAGCGGCGCAAAAGTTTGCGCGTTTCCGATGTTCTCGACGAGCAGCGGGCTTTTTATGACACAGGTCGCGTCAATTTCCCTCTGGTCGAGAATTTCTTTTTGCGAGGCGACGCCCGCGTTCAGAAAACTGTCTTCGCGCCGGAGATTGCACGCGAGGCGGACGATTGAACCGTATTCAAGATTTAACCGTTTGTATTCTTCTTCGATTTGCTTTTCGCCGATGGGCGCAAACAGCCGGATTTTACCGGAAATTTTTATTTCCGAACTTTTATAAATTGCTTTTTCAGTTTTCAATTCGAGAAAAAAACCGCCGGCGGCTAACTCCGGTTTGCTTTGCAGAACGCCCGTAATTTCAATCGGGTCGCCCGAATTTATTTGTTCCGCGTCATAAAGTTTTTTCAATCGATGTGCCGCCGTTGTTTGATTTTCGATTTGAAAATGCAATCCGCCGACGGCGATAAACGCAATCGACAGAAAAATTAAGGCGAATCTATGTTTAATAAAAACGACGGTCAGAGCGGCAGAGAGCAAACCGACCGCCAGATAAATCAGCCAATCCAAAACCAAAAAGTTTGCCGATAAAATTCCGAACGCAAAACAGACGGCGAGCCGGAATAGAGGATACGGCGTAAAATTTGTGAGCGAGGATTTTAGACGGTCATCGGACATTGTTCGGAGTATCAAAGAAAATTTTCACAGCAGAATAACACAGAATTATTCGACTTTTATAAAATTTCTCATTTCCCGAAAACGGGCGTCGCCGATGCCGTCAATCAGAAGAAGATGCTCCGGTTTGCGAAACTTGCCGTTTTTATTGCGAAACTCGACAATTTTTCGCGCCGTTTGCGCTCCGATATGCGGGAGTTTTTCCAGTTCTTCCGCCGAAGACGTATTGATATTGACGGCAAATTGTGAAATTTCCACGCGATTTTCGACGGGCGAAAATTGTTTTGTGTTTTCCGATTGGCAGCAAACGAGCGGAAGGCAGCAAATTAGTAAAGGAAAAAGTTTAACGGGTAATTTACAACTGTTGAATTTACAGCGTTTAGCAATTTTCATAAATTACCGCCCTTAAAATGTGCAAAGTGCTAAAAGTCATTTGAAAATCAACATTTAGGTTTGTCAAAAAGGAGTTTTCCACAGGTTTATCCACAAGTTTCTGTGGAAAACTGTGGAAAACTAAAAATCGGACTAAGTTTTCGCAAAGAAGCAAAGAGAGTGAAGGATAAAAGAAAAAACCTTTTAACGAAAACAAAAAACTGATTTTACATTTGCCGTTTTCATTTATAACTCTCTGCCTTCTTCAAGCTCCTGCAAATCGTCGTAAGCCTTTTGCAGAATCGGACGCGCCCGCGAGCTGCCGTCCACGTCGCCAATATAGCCTTCGTGAACCATCGCGTCGAGAATGGCGGCGGCTCGCCCGTAACCGATTCTCAGATGTCGCTGTAAAAGTGAAGTAGATGCTCGCTTTGAACTGACGACGGTTTTTAAGGCGTCAACAAAAAGCGCGTCTTTTTTGCCCGGCAAATCGCCGGTGTCAACCAATTCATCTTCGGTTTTGGTAATCGTCGCGTCGTATTCGGGTCTGCCTTGCGCTTTAATGTGTTCGACGATTTTAGAAATCTCTTTTTCATCGACAAACGCGCCGTGAACGCGGATAAGCTGCGACGAAGCGGGCGGCAGAAACAACATATCGCCTTTGCCCAACAGACTTTCCGAACCATTTGAATCGAGAATCGTGCGCGAATCGACCTTTGAAGAAACACGAAAAGAAATTCGCGCCGGAAAATTCGCTTTTATCAAGCCGGTGATAACGTCAACCGACGGACGCTGCGTCGCCAAAACCAGATGAATGCCGACGGCGCGCGCCATTTGAGCGAGTCGTGTGATTGATTCTTCGACTTCCTTGCCGGAAACCATCATCAAATCGGCGAGTTCGTCAATAATAATCACGATATACGGCAATTTTTTATGCGGCTCGCCGTTGTCGTCAAAAATCTCGCCGGCATTTTTTTTCTCGACTTCCGCGTTAAATCCGTCGATATTTCTAACGCCCCAACCGGCAAGTTCCTTGTAGCGTTTCTCCATCTCCGAAACCGCCCATTTCAAGGAAATCGCGGCGCGTTTCGGGTCGGTGATAATCGGTGTCGCCAGATGCGGAATATCGGCGTAAAGTCCGAGTTCCAGCCGTTTCGGGTCAACCATTATAAATTTTACTTCGTCGGGTTTCGCTTTATACAAAATCGAGACGACGAGCGTGTTAACGCCGACCGATTTTCCCGCTCCCGTAGCGCCCGCAATCAAAAGATGCGGCATTTTAGCAAGGTCGGCGACGTAATTTAAACCGTCGATTGTTTTGCCCAGAGCGATTGTCAAAAGCGATTTCGACTCGCGGAATTTTGTTGATTCGACAACTTCGCGCAGGTAAATCGTATCGCGCTCGCGGTTCGGAACTTCGATGCCGACAAAGGCTTTTCCGGGAATGCGGTCGATGCGAATCGATTCGGCTTTGAGCGCGAGACACAAATCGTCGGAAAGTCCGGTGATGCGCGAGTATTTTACGCCCGGGTCGGGTTTGAATTCGTAGGTTGTAACCACGGGACCCGGACAGATATTGACGACTCGCCCGGTTGCGTTGAATTCTCTGGTTTTTTCTTCCAGCTCTTTTGCCAGAGCGCGCGCTTCGTCTTCTTTTATTTGAACGCGCGGCGGCGGCAGATTGAGAAATTCCGCTTTCGGTAAAATATAATCGTCAAAATTCTGCGGTTTTTTCGGTAAATCGAGCGGGATTTCTATTTCTTCGGGTTCATCTTTCTCGTCCGTTTTTCGTGATTCTTCCGAAATCTCCGCGTTTAATTCTTCTGTTTCCCGAACGGGTGTGAACGTGATTTGTTCATTGTTTTCATCTTCGGAAAAAGGGTTAAGCGTTTCCGCTTCGATTTCCTTTTTTTTCGGAGATTCCTGAAAAACTGAAATTGTCGGCACTGTCGCTTCTTCGATTTCGCGTTTCGGTTTTTCGATTTTTTCAGGTTCTGCAATTGATTTCGATTCTTCCGGTTTGGTGAAACGAGTCCAAATTGACGAAGCCTTCTCGCCTAACCAATTTTTTTCGCTGTTTGTCGAAGCGACATTTTCGCTTGCGGAAACCGGCGCGGTTTTAGGTTGAGTTTTTTCAATTTTCGCTTCGGCGCGTTTTTGCGTTTGAGCCGAAACTTCCCTTTTTTCGTTGCGTCGCGCTCTGTATTTAGAAAACCATTCGTCGAAGCGAAGCCGGAAATTTTCCCACGCGAGCGAAAAATTGCCGAAAAACGAGTTAAAGGAAAAATTCGTAATCATCAGAATCGACATCGCCAGGAACATTGCGAGCATTATTCCCGCGCCGATGCCGCCTAACGACGATGAAAGAGATTGGGCGAAAAACACGCCCAAAATTCCGCCGCGGAATCCGAAAAGCGCGGCGAGGCTGGAAAACGAAGCGACAAAAAGAAAATAACCGGCGACGCGACCGATAGACAGAGACAACTCCGCGGCGCGAAAAGAACGCCACGCGACCAGCGCGAGCAGCGGCGGCAGAAAATAAGCGGATATGCCGGCGGTATTAAATAAAATATCGGCGATGTTCGAGCCGAAAACGCCGACCCAATTTTGAGTTTTGTGCGAGCTGCTCGTATTTATCGATGGGTCATTCGGGCTGTAAGTTACGAGACTCAAAAAAATCAAAACGGCAAGCGCCGTTAAAACGACGGCGATAATTTCATTGCCTCGCGTGTGAGTGTTTTGCCTTTTTTCTACTTCTGCTGCCATAAACTTCGTGAATCGTGAAATCGTAAATCGTAAATAGTTTTTCTTCTACCGAATGATTTACGCTTGACGCTTTTTAAAGAGTAAAAATTCCTTAATAAAATCGTCAATATCGCCGTCCAGAACCGCTTCGACATCGCTTCTTTCAAATTTCGTGCGCGTGTCTTTAACTAATCGATACGGGTGCATAACGTAATTTCTGATTTGCGAGCCGAACGAAATATCCTGTTTGGTCGATTCGAGCTCCAAGCTGTCGGCGCGTCGTTTCTCTAATTCCAACTCATACAATTTCGAGCGCAGAACCTGCATTGCAACCGCTTTATTTTGAATCTGCGAGCGCTGATTCTGACACGTTACGACGATTCCCGACGGCAGATGCGTAAGTCTGACCGCCGAATCGGTTACGTTGACGTGCTGTCCGCCCGCGCCGGACGAGCGATACGTATCGACACGTAAATCCTTGTCGTTTATTTCGACCTCGATATTCTCGTCGATTTCCGGCGAAACAAACATCGAAGCGAACGAAGTTTCGCGGCTGCCGCCGGAATTAAACGGCGAGATTCTCACCAGACGATGAACGCCGGCTTCGCACGACATCAAACCGTAAGCGTATTCGCCTTCGACGCGAAACGTCGCGCTTTTCAATCCGGCTTCGCTCCCCGATTGCTCGTCTAAAAGTTCAATCTTAAAACCTTTGCGTTCCGCCCAGCGAAAATACATTCGCAGCAGCATCTGCGCCCAATCCTGCGCGTCCGTTCCGCCCGCGCCCGACTGAATCGAGCAAATCGCGTTGTTGGCATCGGTTTGCCCGGAAAGCAAGGCTTCGGTTTGCGCTTCGCCGACATTTGTTTCGAGATTGACGATTAAATCGTTTAATTCCTCGACCGAACCGGCGTCGGTTTCGGCAAATTCAAACAGCACTTCGGCATCGGATATACCTGTTTCAAATGTTTCGTGCCGCCGCAGAGCGCGTTCAACGCGGCTTCGCTCCTGCACGACTTTCTGCGCCTTTTCCGAATCATTCCAAAAATCCGGTGCGGCAATTTGCGCTTCTAATTTTTCCAGTTCGATACTTTTTGCAGGCGCGTCAAAGAAACCTCCCAAGTTGGGTAACTTTCTCTTTTATTTCTTCGTATTTTGTTTGTAAATCTGCTAATTCCATATTTATCTGCCGCAAAAAGACACAAAATTCTCAAAGATTTTTTTGTGTTTCTTGTGAATTACTGCGGCTATTTTCTCTTTTCCTAAAACTCCAAAATAATAACGCCAAACTCGCAATCGAACAAAGCCACGCGAACCAATCGCCGTATTTCACATAAAAAGTCTGTTCGCCGTCGGATTTTGAAATTGTCCAAACGCGCGCGCCCTGCGTGTAATCGTCCAAAGCGTCCAGAACTTCGCCGCGTTCGTTGATATACGCCGTAATTCCGGTATTCGTAACGCGCACGACCGGACGATTCGTTTCGACGGCGCGGAAAACGGCGTTTGCCAGATGCTGGCGCAAAACCGGAGTTTTGCCCAAATACCCGTCGTTGGTCATTTCAATCAAAACATCCGCGCCGCCTCTGACAAATTCGCGCGAAAGCTCAGGGAAATGCGACTCGAAACAAATCATCACGCCGCCTTTCGCATCGCCGACGGGAAACAAATTGTAATTATTTCCGACTTCAAAATTTCCGACCATCGTCGGCACAAACTGTGCAATCGCATCGGGCAGCGGCACGGTTTCGCCGAACGGAACGAGATGGATTTTATCATACTGCGCGATTTTTTCGCCCAGAGCGTTGACCATTACGGCTGAATTATAAAGATTGGTTCCGCGCGTGTTCGGCTGCGCGGAATTAAACAAAACCGAAGCGTTGTTTCGCGCCGTAAAATCTTTTAGAAACGATTGAAATTCGCGGTCGCTTTCGTATTCAAAATTCATCGGCGATTCGGGGAAAATAATAATCGTGCTTTGTCCTTCATCATTTATCCTTTGTTCTTTAATTTTTTGCAAAGCGTTTTCGGCAAGCTCGACGTGTCGTGTGCGAAGGTTTTCTAGCTCGCCGTATTTCAAACCGCTCATCGGCACGTTCGGCTGAACTGCAATAATTGTCGCCGAATCGGATTTATTGACATTAAAATTTAAATTTCCGTAATAATCCGGCGAATAAAATAAAGAAATTAAAATAATCAACTGAGGTATGACGGCGAACCAAAAATTTCGTTTTGTTCTTGATATTAGAGCGACAGCGTAACAGGAACTAAAAAACACGCAAATAAATCCGACTAAATAGATACCGCCGATTGCCGCATATTTCAAAATTCCGGTATTACCATTATAAAACGCCTGCGAATAACCAATCGCGTTCCAATTGTTTCCCGTCATCCAAAACCGCAAAAACTCCGTCGCCGTCCACAAAAAAGGCGCGGATAAAATCGCGTAACTTCCAAAGCGTTTTAATAATAAAGAAAAAAGCGCGCCGAAGATTGCCGGAAAAAATCCCGTAACCAAAGTTACGCCGAAGAATAAAAGATAAGCAATAAATGACGGAACGCCGCCGTAAGTTATCGGTGCAAAAGTCAGCCACCAGCAACTGCCGAAAAAGAAAATGATTCCGAAAATCCAGCCTAAAACAAACGATTTTACGATTGATTCTTTTTCGCGTTCAATCGCAAAAAATAACGGAACGAGCGCAAACCACGCGAGAAACCGGAAATCGAAATCGGGAAACGCTCCGATTAAAAGAATTGCCGAAACAATTGCGAGCAGCGCATTTTTGAGCGACGGCAATTTAGATTTGGCGGCGGAAAACTTCATTTCACCATTTTAACAAAAAAAAAATTTACTTGTGAGTTGAGAAATTCGAGCGAGCGGAATATTATTTTTGATATTTTTTTCGTCATACATCATTTTGAATAAAATTGTTTCAAATTGAACGACTCGATTGACCGAACAATCAAAATTTGTCACGTCCGTTATGACGAATTTTGTCATTTGAACAAAAATCGCGGCTTGATTGCGTCAAATTGCTTTATATGCCGCGCAATCGGTCAAATCAGTCAAATCAAATGTTCCAATTGAGTGAATACGTTTATTTCATTGTATTTATAAAAAATAAGGCTTTAAAAGCAGGAGAACCTGGTTATTTCTAACCAGGCTCATAATCGGAAGGACAACTGAAGGAACGCTCGGAAGGTTGAAAAGCACAGTGGCAAACCGTACTCAAGGGAGTGTTGGCGGCGGGGTCTCGATTAACTTTATCAAGCTAGCCGTTTTTACCTATTGCATAAAGCGTGCCAAACATTCGGTTCAAAGTTCAAAGTTCAAAGTTCAAAGTCAAAAGCCTATAAAATCAGCCTTAAAACAAAAAAGTTCAAGGTTCAAAGCTGAAATGATTTCTAACCTTGAACCTTGAACCTTAAACCTTGAACTTTAACAGTTACACTATTTGCGACATTCGGAAAATCAACTTTGCGAATGAGACTTCTTCAGCCGGAAATATCGGAACATTACTTGCCGCACCGTTCGACCTGCCGCTGCAAACCGGCGGCGTCC
>JALZOE010000498.1 GCA_030857325.1 Acidobacteriota bacterium | reverse complement strand
AATCGCGCTTCGGAGGCAAGCAAATCGTAAAAAGAATTGTCGCGTTTTTCATTATCAACGCTGTAACCGATGGAAAAAACTTTGCGTTTTTCGTCGAGCAGAAAACTAAAATCCATCTCCCCGACAATTTCCGCGCTTTCAAGCGCGAGTGCGTTCAATTCCGCCAGCGTTTTGGCGGCAACCTGTTCGGCTTTTTTAACGGCAGCCGTTAGGATTTGCAAGGCGTTAAGTGCCGCCGCGCAATCCGTTTCAGCCGTTTGACATCGCCCTATTTCCTCGCCGACGTTAAAAAGCCGCAGCAGCAACGCCTCATACAATTCGGGAAGTTGCGACAGTGATGGAAAAAGGTTGAATAAATTTTCGGTTTCGCGCCACTCTTGTTTGATGTCGGGAAAGTCGCGGTCAATGATTGCCGCCAAGTGAGCAAAGTATTTGTTCTTCCAAGGAACGAAGGTTTCGATGTCGCGCCGAAAAGCGCGGGTTTGATGCGTCAAATCCGCCATCCAGAAACGCAATTCGTGGAAATGCGCGTCGCCGTGTTCCTGCGCCAACGCGCCGGTGATGTCCGTCATCACTTCCAAGTGCGCCGTCACAGATTCGAGCAAAATTGTCCACCCTTCGGGCGTTTCATCCGGTCGGTTTTCCAATAATTCGAAACACGCCGCAACCTCTTCGCGCAATTGTTTGACCGTAACGGCTTCGGTGCGCCCGTGAACCGCGCTCAACTGCGCCGCTTCTTTGTGCAGAAGTTCGACGGTATCGCGTAATCCGTCAATCAATCGCCGGTCGAACAGCGGACGATTGGTTATTTCGACGATTGATTGCCTGACGGCGAGCAGATGTCCGGCGAGATTGCCGCTGTCAACCGTCGAAATATAGCGCGGCGCGAGCGGCGCAAGCGTCTGCGTATCATACCAATTCAAAAATTGCCCGCGAAATTTTTCGAGTTTTTCGAGCGTCGCAAAGGTAAAGCGAAGTCTTTCGGCAAGTTCGAGCGTTCCGATGTAACCAAAATCGTGCGCCGAAACGGTCGAAAGCAGAAGCAAACCGATGTTCGTCGGCGATGTGCGGTGCGCGATTTTCGGCTGCGGGTCTTCCTGAAAATTGTCGGGCGGCAGCCAGTTATCGTCATCACCGACGAAGGTTTCAAAAAATCGCCAGGTGCGCCGCGCAATCATTCGCGCCGTTTTGATGTCGTCTGCCGATAAAGAAACGCGCTTCGTCTGTGTCGGGCGGCTTACCCGGTAAGCCACGAAAGGCGAGAGAAACCACGCCAGCATAAAAGGCGCGGCAACCGGCAGAGCATCGGGACGAAGCCATAAAACCAGAACAAAACTCACCGCCGCGAGCAATATTGCCGTCCCCATAAGTCGCAGAAACGACGCTTGGTCGTGCGGATTTTCCTTTTCGGATTGCGCCGCCGTCCTCCATTCGAGCAGATTTTTACGCGAGATAAATTTGCGGTAAAGCGTGCGCGTAACGGCATCGGTTTTCAAATACGCTTGATGCGCGAGGCAGACGATTGAAAGCGCGACCTGTACGGCGTTGTTGCGGAAATCGCCAAAAACGCTCTTAAAATGACTCGACCAGGCAACGTTTTTCGGGTGCGTCAGGAGATTCGTTTGAAGATGTGCGTAAATGGGAAAAGCCAATTCAAAAATAACAAAAAGCGTCCACAAAAAAGGCGAGCCGGGAACAATTGTCCAAACCGCGAGAAGCCACAGAAAAACCGTCGGCGCAACCAAACTTCGCCGCAGATTATCGAGAATTTTCCAACGCGAGACGAGCGGCAAACGGTTTCGCACAGTCTTTCCGGCGGCATCTTTCACCCAAGGAAAAATCCAACGGGCAATCTGCCAATCGCCGCGCACCCAACGATGCGTGCGCCCGGCAAGACTGTCGTAATGGGTCGGGAAATCGTCGAGCAGTTCGATATTTGTAACCAAACCGCAACGCGCATAAAGTCCTTCAAAAAGGTCGTGGCTCAAGATTGAATTTTCCGGCACGCGCCCTTTTAATGCCGCCTCGAAAGCGTCCACGTCGTACAGCCCTTTGCCCGTAAAACTGCCTTCGCCGAAAAGGTCTTGATACACATCGGAAGTTGCCGTCGTGTAAGGGTCAAAGCCCGTGTTGCCGGAGAAAATCTGCGCAAAGCGCGAACGCGTCGCGCTCGTTAAAGAAATGCTGACGCGCGGCTGCAAAACGCCGTAGCCTTTGGTTACGCGCCCTACAGCGGATTCGAAATGCGGACGGTTGAGCGGATGCACGGCGATACCGACGAGTTTGCGTGCCGCATCGCGCGGCAATTGCGTATCCGAATCGAGCGTGATGACATATTTGATTTTTTGGAGAATTTCCTCGTCCGCCGTGGCGACTATAAAACTCGTGTCTTTCGCGCCGCGCAAGAGGTGATTAAACTCTTGCAGTTTGCCGCGCTTACGTTCCCATCCCATCCATTTTTCTTCGCTCCCGTTCCACCTGCGGCGGCGATGAAAAAGATGAAATTTTTGCTGACCGTTTTTTTGATGCTTTTCGTTTAATTCTTCGATTCCGCCGAGCGCCGCGTTCAAAAGCGCGAAATCCGGCGGCATTTCTTCGGTCGGCGCGTCGGCAAAATCTCCGAGCAAGGCAAAATAAATATTGTCGTCTTGATTGGCAAGATAATAAACTTCTAATTTTTCCAGCAATTCTTCGATGACCGCTTCGCCGGTCAAAAGC
>JALZOE010000093.1 GCA_030857325.1 Acidobacteriota bacterium | reverse complement strand
GCGATAATTCCATCGGCGAATTTTATTCGGTCGCGCTGACCAACCACGCGCAGGTTGCCGACACCGGAACGAAGATGATTCATCTCGGCAAAAACACGAAATCGACAATCATCTCGAAAGGAATTTCCGCCGGAAAATCCAATAATTCGTATCGCGGACTTGTAAAAATAATGCCGAAAGCCGAAGGCGCTCGCAATTATACGCAGTGCGATTCGATGCTTATCGGCGGCACGTCCGAAGCGAACACATTTCCGTATATCGAAGTAATGAACGCGACGGCGCGCGTCGAACACGAAGCGACGACCTCGAAAATCAGCGAAGACCAACTGTTTTATCTCCAACAGCGCGGCATCTCGCAGGAAGACGCCGTATCCTTAATTATCAACGGTTTTTGCAAAGAAGTTTTCCGCGAGCTGCCGATGGAATACGCCGTAGAAGCGCAGAAACTTCTCGGACTGAAACTTGAAGGCAGCGTCGGCTAATGAAAGTTATATTGTTGGATTCGCTCGGCTGGGTTGGCGCGTTTTTGCTTCTTCTGGCTTACGCGCTCGTTTCTTTCAAAAAGCTGGAAGCCGATTCGCAGACGTATCAATGGCTGAATATTACGGCGAGCGTTTTGCTGCTCGTCAACACGATTTATTACGGCGCTTATCCGTCGAGTTTTGTAAATGCGGCTTGGACGATAATTGCTTTTTTTGCGATTTTAACGATTAGAAAAAAATATGGAAAAAGTGCAAATTGAAAATGCGCCCGCGCCGAAAGGTCATTATTCGCCCGCCGTCGCGCATAACGGTTTGGTTTACGTGTCGGGACAATTGCCGCGCGACGCGGTTTCGGGCGCGGTCGAAACGGGCGCAATCGAAGCGCAGACCGAGCTGGCTTTGCGCAACGTCGAGCGCATTTTAGTAGCGGCGAACAGCGATTTGAGTCACGTTTTGCAGATGACGATTTATGTCTCCGATATGGAGCTTTGGGACAAAGTGAACGAAACTTACGCGCGTGTTTTAGGCGAACACAAACCGGCGCGGGCGATTGTGCCGGTTAAAGATTTGCATTTCGGCGTGAAGATTGAAATTCAGGCAATTGCGACGGTGAAGGAATGAGCGAAATAAATAAAATCGACAGATTTCAAGACAAAGAAATTCTGTCTCAAAAAGCGTTCCGAACGCCGCAGGAAAAGAAACGCTTGAGTTATGCCAGAGATTGCCGCAATTGTTACGGCGAAAGCGACAAAGGCTCGCGCACGACAATCAAGCGACACAAAGCCTCTTCAAACCGCAGGTTGCGGCGGGCGGTTGACCGAGCATTACAAATTGAAACAATAAATAATGCTTCGGCAGAAAGCGGTTTAGCGCAAGCAACAATAAGGAAATATACGAGAAAAAAATGGCGCAAATATGCGGACAAGCCGCTGGGCGAAATTATTAAAGGCAAGGTTGAAGAACGCGGAAAACCGTTTAATGCAAAAATCAAACGTCGCATCAAAGCATCATATACATACAGGGAAAAATGAAAATGTTATTGGAAATAAAAGATTTACACGCCGGAATCGAAGGCAGAGAGATTTTAAAGGGCTTGACGCTGAACGTAAATAAAGGCGAAGTTCACGCGATTATGGGACCGAACGGTTCGGGCAAATCGACGTTGGCGAAAGTTCTTGCCGGTCATCCAACTTATGAAGTTTTGAGCGGCGCGGTGCTTTTTGAAGGCGCGGATTTGCTCGAACTAGAGCCGGACGAACGGGCGCGTGCCGGTGTTTTTCTGGCGTTTCAATATCCGGTCGAAGTTCCGGGCGTGTCGAATTCGCAGTTTTTGCGGCTGGCTTATAACGAAAAAATGAAACATTTAGGCGAAGAAGAACTTGACCCGCTCGAATTTAACGATTTGTTGAAGGAACGGGCGAAAATCGTCGAAATGGATTCGTCGTTTTTCAAGCGTTCGGTCAACGAAGGATTTTCCGGCGGCGAGAAAAAGCGCAACGAGATTTTGCAGATGGCGGTTTTGCAGCCGAAGCTCGCGGTTTTAGATGAAACCGATTCCGGTCTTGATATTGACGCTTTGCGAATCGTCGCTGAAGGCGTCAACAAATTACGGAACGCCGACAAAGCGATAATTCTGGTAACGCATTATCAGCGGCTGTTAAATTACATCGAGCCGGACCTCGTTCACGTTCTCGCCGACGGCAAAATCGTCAAACAGGGCGGCAAAGAACTGGCGCTTGAACTCGAAGAAAAAGGTTATGACTGGGTAAAAGCAGCAAACGCAAATTAAAGTCAATGCTCAAAAAATTCAAAAAATGGTTAGCTAAAGAAGCCTTTTACAAAGCGAAGTGTGAGAAGGGACTAAAAGAATTGGGCGAAATTTTGAAAAATATTTAACGTAATCAAGCGAAAATAGAAGATTTAAAGAAACAGACGGAAGTAAATCTGGCGAGATTAAACTTGGCAATGAGTAAATTTGAAAGCTGATTTAGCGGGCTAAGACGATGAAGTTTCAAAACCACACTAAATTTCAAACTTTCCAAATGTCAATGCAATACGTCTGTTTGGATTGCAAAAAAGTTTTTAAGAAAAGTATTGACATTTGGAAGATTGAAAAAGAACAAAGGGTTTGTCCTCAATGCGGCGAACGTATGTATAGAGCTGGCACAGCTTTCAAAGCTCCCAAAAAAGAAGATACAAAACAATGGGACAAAGTTAAATTATTAATTACAAACGGGTTTATTTTTTACAAAAATATCGGTGTTCCATTAAAAACGCCGCGAGAGGCGATTGCGTTTCTTGAAAATGATGGAAAAATCCGCATCAATACGGATAATACAAGAAACAGAAAAAGTTTAATTGGTAGAAAAAAGGTTAGCAAATAAAAAGTTTAGAAATGGATTTACAAGCAGCAAAAGAGACGATTTACGCGGCGGAATTTCGACGCGCTTTACAGCATTCTAACCAACCGATTTGGCTGAAAATGCTGCGTGAGAACGCGTTTGAATATTTTACCGAAAACGGTTTTCCGACCGTGAAAAACGAAGCGTGGAAATATACGAATGTTGCGCCAATTTCGCAGGAAGATTTTAGTTTCGATGCCGGAATTATCGATGCGGAAAACTTGAAAAAATTTACCTACGCCGAATCGAACGGCAGCCAACTGGTTTGCGTGGACGGAAAGTTAAACCGCGAAAGCTCTGTTTTGCCGCAAGATTTGACGCTTTTGTCGTTTGACGAAGCGTTTCAAAATGAAAAATTCGCGCAGATTATCAAAGAGAAATTAGCAAAAGCCATCGCTTACGATTCAAACGGCTTTACGGCTTTAAATACGGCATTTTTGGAAAACGGCACGTTTTTATATTTGCCGAAAGAGGCGAAAATCGACGCGCCCGTTCATCTGCTTTATGTTTCGACCGAAAACAAAGCGAGTTTTCCGCGTGTTTTGATTGTCGCGGAAAGTTTCGCGGAAGCGACGATTATCGAAAGCTACACGCGCGCCGCCGAAACAAAATACTTGACGAACGCGGTTGTCGAAATCTTTCTGGCGGACGAAGCGAAGTTAAAACATTTCCGCGTTCAGCGCGAGTCGCACGAAGCGTTTCACACGGGAGCGACGGCGGCGGAAATCAATCGCGGCAGCGTTTACGATTCGACGAATATAAATCTGGGCGGAAAATTATCGCGCCACGACATTCGCGTTCGGTTCAATGCCGAAGCGGGCGAAGCGTTTGTTGACGGGCTTTATATGCTGAACGAAAATCAGCATCACGACACGCATTCGATAATCGACCACGCCTTGCCGAACTGCAATTCGCACCAGAATTACAAAGGCGTTTTGAACGATAAATCGCGCGGCGTTTTTAACGGCATCGTCTTCGTCCGCGAAAACGCTTCGGGGACGGACGCCAAGCAGTCGAACAAAAATCTGCTGCTCTCGAACGACGCCCGCATCGACACGAAACCGCAGCTTGAGATTTTCAACGACGACGTAAAATGCGCGCACGGCGCGACCGTCGGGCAATTGGAAGAAGAAGAATTATTTTATCTTCTGAGTCGCGGCTTGAGCGAAAATATGGCGCGCAATCTTTTAACTTATGGTTTTGCCGAAGAAATTATCAACAAAATAGAAATCGAATCAATCAAAAAGGAACTTGACGAAGCGGTCTTAAATCGCCTGAACGTCAATTTAGGGACGTAAAAAAACTATGAGAGTCAGAACAAACATTATCATTGCCGAAGAAATTTTAAAGAAAATCGACATCATCGCCGGCGAAAAACAAAAACGCGCCGCCGTCATCGAAACCGCTCTGCGCGAATACATCGAGCGCGAAGAAGCCAGAGCGCCGGTGAATTTGGAAGTCGAGGCGACGAATGGAAAAGTCGGCGCGAAAGCTAAATAGAATGAGTTTTAATCAAACTGTTTTGTATCTTTTGAATCGAATGTATGAAAGTCAGAACATCTGTAACATTACCAAAAGAATTGTTGCTGGAAATTGATGCTTTAGCTGGAAAAAAACACCGCCGTTCGGCGATTGTCGAAACGGCTTTGCGTGATTATATGGCGAAAGAAACCGGTGAAAAGTTGAATCGTCGTGATATTGAAATCATCAACGAGAATGCCGATTTGATAAACAAGCAAGTCGAAGAAACTTTGGAGTTTCAAGCTGAATGGTAAGGCGCGGCGAACTTTACAGAGTTTCAAAGCCGGCGAAATCAGACCCGAAAAATTCTCGCGTTTTCGTCGTTGTCGGACGGCGAGAAGTTATCGAATCGAGTTATTCGATGGTAATTTGCGCACCGGTTTATTCAGGTTGTTTGGGAATCGAAACGGAAGTTGAAATCGGAATCGATGAAGGCTTGAAACATTATAGCTGCATTCGCTGCGACGAACTTTTCAGTTTGCACAAATCGGTTTTGACCAGTTATGTCGGAAAACTTTCAACGGATAAATTACAAGAATTAAACAGAGCGTTGAAAATCGCTTTGGTAATAAAATAATGAAAGCAGTCAAAGAAATGAAATCGAACAGTTGGGACGTTGAAAAAATCAGGGCGGATTTCCCCGTTTTATCGCAGACGGTCAACGGGAAACCGCTGCGTTATCTCGATAACGCGGCGTCGTCGCAAGTGCCGAATCTGGTTATCGAGCGCGGCGCGAAATATTTGCAGGAAGAGCATTCAAACATTCATCGCGGCGTTCATTATTTGAGCCAGCACGCAACGACGGCGTATGAAGCGGCGCGTGAAAAGGTGAAAAGATTTATTAACGCCAGGGAAGCGAAAGAATGTATTTTCGTGCGCGGCTGCACCGAAGGCGTCAATCTGGTGGCGAGTTCTTACGGGCGCAAATTTATCGGCGAAGGCGACGAAATCATTATTTCGCATATGGAACATCACGCCAATATTATTCCGTGGCAGATTTTGGCGGAAGAGGCGGGCGCGACGCTGCGCGTGATTCCGATGAACGAGCGCGGCGAGCTTGTCATCGAAGAATACGAAAATATGCTGAACGAGCGCACGAAAATCGTTTCGGTTTCGCACGTTTCCAATTCTTTGGGGACGATTAATCCGGTCAAGGAAATGATTGCCGCCGCGCACAAATTCGGTGTGCCGTTTTTTCTCGACGCGGCGCAGTCCGTTCCGCATTTTCCGGTTGACGTGCAGGATTTGGACTGCGATTTTCTGACGTTTTCCGGTCATAAAATGTATGCGCCGACGGGCAGCGGCATTCTTTACGGCAAGCGCGAGTTTCTGGACAAAATGCCGCCGTATCAAACCGGCGGCGGAATGATTCGCACCGTTAGTTTCGAGAAAACGACTTACGCGCCGATTCCCGAAAAGTTTGAAGCCGGAACGCCCGCCATCGCCGCCAACATCGGACTCGGCGCGGCGATTGATTATTTAAATTCGATTGATTTTCAAGCCGCCTCCGCTTACGAACACGAACTGCTCGAATACGCGACCGAACGATTGTCGGCAATCGAAGGCGTCCGCATCATCGGCACGGCGCGGGAAAAAGCGTCGGTTATTTCCTTTACAATCGAAAATGTTCATCCGCACGACATCGGCACAATTTTAGACCAATCGGGCATTGCGATTCGCGCCGGACATCACTGCGCCCAACCCGTAATGAAGTTTTTCGACGTTCCGGCAACGGCGCGCGCTTCGTTTGCTTTTTACAACACGCGCGAAGAAGTTGATGTTTTGGTAAATTCAATTCAAAAAGTGATTGATGTTTTTGCTTGATGAATTTACGAGGAGGTTTGTGCAGATTTCAAATTTTAAAAATTTTAAGGAAATAATCACCTCAAACATACCTGTCGAATTAAAAATTCACAATTTTGAAAGCGATGTTTCCGAGTTGATTTACAGGGTTTGGTGTAGATTAACAGGCGGTAGATTTGAAAGAAGAGAAGAAGATAGAAAAAGCACCTGTGTATTGGTAACTAAAAGAGGCTTTCATTTAATTTCAATTATTGTTGGATTGCTCAATTCACATTCGATTTCTGGTTCAGAACTTGAAGTTTATAAACGAGGTTGTTCGGGTCCAAAGCCTCCGGCAGTATCTCAAACTATGTATTATCATTGGTGGGGAAAGTATCTTCATTCAGAAAAAAATTATTGTGACGAGTGCGGAAGACCTTGCGAAGTTCAGGAAGATGACATAAAAATTGTTGGAAGATTTTAGGTGAAAAATATGCAGCAAACTCCGATTCAAGTTGGCGAATACAGTTTTACGATTTTGATTGAGCCGAACGAATCTAAAAATCTAAAATAACGAAGATGCCCGCCAAAGATATTTATCACGACACGGTGAAACGTGCGCTCATCAAAGACGGTTGGAAGATTACGGCTGAAAATCTGCATCTGCCGTGGGGCGGGACGAATTTGTATGTTGATTTGGGCGCGGAAAAAGTTTTTATTGCGGAAAAAAAGGGGCAAAAAATTGCGGTTGAGGTGAAAAGTTTTAGCGGTCGTTCGGAAATGGTTGAACTCGAAAAATCTTTGGGACAATTTTTTCTATATCGTTTTGCTCTGCGGCGCGATTATCCTGACCGGGAGTTGTTTTTAGCGATTCGCCGAGATGTTTACGAAAGGATATTTTTAACGCCCGACGGCGTTGGACTGATTGAAACCGAAAACTTGAAAATCATAGTTTTTGACGAAATCAAAGAGGAACTTGTGCGATGGATAAGTTAGAAAAATACCGGAAAATTGTCGAAAAAGTTATCGGCGAAAATGCGGCTTTGCCGTATTCTTACGATGATGTCGAACGTCGCACGATGTTTGACCGCGAAACGGATTCGTATTTGTTGTATATTGTCGGATGGCACAATAATCGGCGTTATCACGGCATCAGCACGCACATAGACATTATAGGCGGCAAAATTTATATCCAGCACGACGGCACGGAAGAAGGAATTGCGGCGGATTTGGAAGCGGCGGGCGTTCCGAAAAGCGATATTGTTTTGGCTTTTCACGCGCCCGAACTTAGGAAATATACCGAATACGCCGTTGCTTAAAAACAGATTAAATCTAAAATTCAAAATCCAAAATGGAATTATGTCAGAATTAAGCGATTTATATCAGGAAGTTATCCTCGACCACAACAAAAATCCGCGCAATTACCGGAAGATTGAGAACGCGACGACGACGGCGGACGGGCATAATCCGCTGTGCGGCGACGCGCTCAAAGTTTATCTCGAAATGGAAGACGACCGCGTGAAAGACGTTTCCTTTTTGGGTTCGGGCTGTGCGATTTCAAAAGCGTCGGCGTCGATGATGACGCAGATGGTCAAAGGTAAATCAAAGCAGGAAGCCGAAAAATTGTTCGACGAATTTCATCGGATGGTTTTGGGCGAACTCGACGAAGAACGGCAAGAAAACAGTTTGGGAAAATTGAAAATCTTTGCCGGCGTGCGCGAATTTCCCGCCCGCGTTAAATGCGCGTCGTTGTCGTGGCACACGGTTCACGCCGCGCTTAACGGCGAAGAAGAAGTTTCAACCGAGTAAGATTTTTTTAGCCGCGAATTGCACGAATGAACACGAATAAGAAATTTTTATATT
>JALZOE010000497.1 GCA_030857325.1 Acidobacteriota bacterium | reverse complement strand
AATCGGCATCTGCTGTTCGATTTCCGCCGCGGCGCGCCGACCAAGCTCAACGTCCTGCTGCACGCTATACTTGTTTTTCGACATCGGAACGCGCGTCTGCCCGATTGCCAGAAGCGGTGTTATCAACACCGCGCAGGCAAGCGCGCCCGCCGTTAAATTTTTTCTCAAATTGAAATTTCTCATCCTCGTCCTCCCAAATTCATTCGTTAAATGTAAATAACAAAAGCGGTTTTTATGATGAACATCCGCAAGTGAAAGTTTACCGTTAAATACCGCGCCGCCTGTTACCGAAGTGTTACAAACCTGTTACGCGCCTTTTTTATAAATAGACCCATTTTACTTTCTTAATTTCAATACTCGAAAAACCGAACGGTTTGAATCAGCACATCGTCGAGATTCACCGGCTCGAAAACGAAGCCGACGACATTTATTTTCGCGCCGTCGGCGAGCTTTTCCACAACGCGACCGACGCCGTAACGCTGATTAAATGGAAGGAGCTTTATGAAATTTTAGAAAACGCCGCCGACCGCTGCGAATCAGTCGCTAACATCGTCGAAGGAATTATCTTAAAACACACCCAAAGCAGGTTTTGGATTTTGGATTGGTTGTTAAATTAAACTTGAATCAGCCTGTTAAATAATTTATTTAATATTTTATCGTCAACTTTATACACAATTTAGTCAGGTAATAAAAAGTGCGGAAACACGCGCGTAGTAAATGTGTTTAGATTACACACTTACTACACGCGTGTTTCCGCATATATTGAATAACGGTAAAACAATTATCAAACCGATTCTTTTCCCGCATCGAAGCTAATTCGCCGTAGTATCACCGACGACCGGATTTTCCTTCGGCGCGAGCCAACCGGATAACATTCCGCTGTTGCCGCTGTGTTCGAGAATGTGTTTATAAAGAACGGTTATCAGCGCGACCACCGGAATCGAGATAAAAACGCCCGCGATTCCGGCAATCTCTTCGCCCGCCAGCACCGATAAAATAATTGCTAAAGGATGCAGGTGAATGCCTTCGCGGACGATTCGCGGGTAAAAAACATAATCATGCACAATCCGCAGAACAATCAAAAATACCGCGGCGTAAAGCGCTTCATACGGATTATCGGAAAAAGTTCCCGTCAAAACGACGATAATCGCCACTGTCAGCGGTCCGATAAGCGGAATAAATTCCAGAACACCCGCTAAAATACCGAGCAGAATCGCGTAATTCAAACCAATCAGATAAAAACCGACGGTGCAGAGCGTTCCGATAAGCACGCAGGAAATAAGCTGCGCGCGCGCGTAGGCGGCGAGCGTTTGATTGAAATCTTCGAGAATCGCTTCGACTCTGGTTCGCCAATCGCCGTGCGGCATCACGCGCAGCAGGGAGACGCGAAAAAGATTGATGTCTTTGAGAAAGAAAAACGCGAGAATCGGAATCAAAACCAGCCACGGCAGATACAGCACTAGCCCGAGCAGAAATTCTCCGACCGAGCCGGTCGCGCCGCCCGCGAAATCGGACAATTTCGTCGTGATGTTTTCCTGCATTCCCTGCGGCAGGCTGTAACGAAAGCGCGCGCTGACCGAACCGAAACGCTCCTGCAGCGTCGCTATGTAACCGGGCAGATTCGCGCCGAATTCCTGCGCCTGCGCGACCGCCAGCGGAGCAATGGCGGCAATACTGCTGCCCAACACCGAAAAAACAATCAAATACGCAACGGCGATGGCAATCGACCTCGGCATCGCCTTGCCCGAATTCATTTTTTCGGACAGACCGCTTATCAGTTTCACCAGCGGTTCCATCAGGTAAGCGAAGGAAACCGCCAGCACAATCATAAACAAAAGATGAACGAGCCACGAGATGAGCGAGGTTACGAAACCGGCGATAAACACAATAAACAGCGTAATTAAAACGACGCGCACGACCAGCCACGACGACGTAGTAACCTGCGTAAAGGCAACGGGAACGTCGCCCTGTGTTGTTTCGACGAGACGCTCTTTGACCGGCAACTGCTCGGCTTCGACACTATTATTTTCTGTCATAACTTTTTCCTATTTATCGGAATTTTGATTTGCGGACGTTTCCTGGTTTTCAGGCTTTGAAAAGTTTTCAATCGCAAACCGCTTTTGCAGATTGTCGAGATTTTCCGGCTCGAATTTATACGACGAACCGGCGATTGCAACTTTATTTTCGTCGGTCAGAACAAAACGGTTTGTCGCGGGCGGCGAATACGCCTTTAAATATTTTTTATCTTCGCCGTCGAGTATGCCGCCGTCTTTGCGCCGGAAAACATAGATAAAGTCGAAATCGGCGTTTCTCATCGACTGCAAGTCGTTTTCAAAACTCGATAAATTATTCTTTTGCGCTTCAGTCGTCGCCGGCTTCGATTGGTTTGCTTTAAGCGACGGGCTTTCGCAGGCGAAATTGGAGGAAACCAGCATAACCAGAAAAAATCCGAAAATGTTTGCGCGCAATTTATAAAATAACGAGACCGCATAATCGTTTACGAGCAAAGTGTTTGTCGATTTTCGATTGCCTTTTGCCGATTCATTTATTGAAAAGTTAAATTTAATTTTCTTCATTATTTTCATCGTCATCTTCATCGGCGTTTTGATTTTTATTTTGATTGTTCGCCGCTTGTCGTTCCTCTTCTTCGAGCTGTTTTTGTTCTTCGGGCGTCGGCGGCGCGTCATTTTCGTCTTCGCCCGTCGGCGGCTCGCCTTTGGCG
>JALZOE010000496.1 GCA_030857325.1 Acidobacteriota bacterium | reverse complement strand
GTTCAAACGATGAACGGCGTCAAAATTTCGTTTCATCCGGCGGGACACGTTTTGGGTTCGGCGCAGATTCGCGTCGAGTATAAAGGCGAAATCTGGGTTGTTTCCGGCGATTATAAATTGACGCCGGACGCAACCTGCGCGCCGTTTGAACACGTCCGGTGTCATAAATTCATCACCGAGGCGACGTTCGGTCTGCCGATTTACCGCTGGACGCCGACCGAACAGATTTTCGAGCAAATCAACGATTGGTGGCGTTTGAATCGGGAAAAAGGCAAAGCGTCGGTGATATTCGCCTACGCGCTCGGCAAATCGCAGCGAATCTTAAACGGAATCGACGCAAATATCGGAAAAATTTTCACGCACGGCGCGGTCGAGCGGTTAAATAACGCCTACCGCGAAAGCGGCGTATCCTTACCGGAAACTAAATACGTCGGCGCGGTCGAAAACAGAAAAGATTTTACCGGTTCGTTAATCGTCGCCACGCCTTCGTCGGCAGGTTCGGCGTGGCTGAAAAGATTCGGCAGTCATTCGACCGGATTCGCGTCCGGCTGGATGATGGTGCGCGGGGCGCGGCGCAGAAAAGCGGTTGACCGCGGATTTGTTTTATCCGACCACGCCGATTGGACTGAATTGCAAACGGCAATTCGTGAAACGAATGCCGAAACCGTTTTTGTAACGCACGGTTTTATTCCTGAATTAGTGCGCTGGCTCAACGAAACGGGAACGAACGCCGAACCGCTGAAAACTAATTATGTCGGCGAAGAAGAATCGCTCGACGAAGTTTTAAGGGAAGATTTCGCGGAAAAAGTGCCTGAAAATCAATAATTAAAAGCGAATGAAATTATTTACCGAACTTTACACCGAACTCGAACAAACCAATAAAACTACCGAAAAGGTCGAAGCGTTAAAATCTTATTTCGGGCAGGCGGAAGCGTCCGATGCGGCGTGGGCTTTGTATTTTTTATCGGGCAGAAAGCCGCGCCAGATTGTGCCGTCGAAAAAGCTGCGCGAATGGGCGCTCGCGCTTTCGGGCGTTCCCGAATGGCTGTTTGACGAATCGCGCGATACGGTCGGCGACGGCGCGGAAACAATCGCGCTTCTTTTGCCGAACAACGCGACCGTTGACGAAACGCCGCTTCACGTTTTAGTCGAAAAAAGATTGCTGCCGCTGCGCGCCTCTGAAGAATCGACGCAGTATGAAGAAGTTATATCGACCTGGCAGCGAATGAATTACGCGCAGCGGCTGGTTTATAATAAATTGATTTCCGGCAGTTTTCGCGTCGGCGTTTCGCAATCGCTGGTAACGCGCGCGCTGGCTCAGTTGAGCGGTTTGCCGACCGACATCATCGCGCACCGGCTGATGGGCGACTGGGAAGCGTCGGCGGAATTCTACGCGCAAATCGTCAGCACCGAAATAGACGCAGACGAAAAGCCGATTGCGCGCCCGTTCCCGTTTTACCTGGCGCATCAAATCGATTTTCCGCTCCTAAAACTCGGCGACATCAAGGATTGGCAAGCCGAATGGAAATGGGACGGCATCCGCTCGCAGATTATAAAACGGAGCGATAAAGTTTTCGTCTGGTCGCGCGGCGAAGATTTAATAACCGAACGCTTTCCCGAAATCGCCGAAGCCGCCGCGCTTTTGCCGGACGGAACGGTTTTAGACGGCGAAATTCTCCCGTGGCTTAATGATTCGGTAATGCCTTTTACCGAACTGCAAAAACGCATCGGGCGCAAAAATTTGTCTGCAAAACTTCTGGCGGAAGTCCCCGTAATTCTTCAAACTTATGATTTGCTTGAGTTTAACGGTGAAGATTTACGCGCGGAAACCTTTTCGCAACGGCGCTATAAACTCGAAAATCTTTTCGGGAATTTGGACGACGAGGCGAAAAAAGTTTTTCGTCTGACCGAATCGGTCAAAGCGGAAAGCTGGAACGAATTGGAAAAAATCAGAGAACAAAGCCGCCAATTAAAAGTCGAAGGTTTTATGCTCAAACGTCTCGATTCGCCTTATAAAGTCGGGCGCGCGCGCGGCGATTGGTGGAAGTGGAAAATCGACCCGCTGACCATCGACGCCGTTTTGCTTTACGCGCAGAAGGGAACGGGCAAGCGTTCGGGTTTGTTCACCGATTACACTTTCGCCGTCTGGTCGGGCGGCGAGCTTGTGCCGTTTGCCAAAGCGTATTCGGGTTTGACCGACGCGGAAATTCGCAAAGTCGATAAATTCGTCCGCGAAAATACAAAAGAAACATTCGGTCCCGTTCGGAGCGTCGCGCCGAAACTCGTTTTTGAATTGGCTTTTGAAGCAATTCAGAAATCGAGCCGCCATAAATCCGGCGTCGCCGTTCGTTTTCCGCGAATTCTGCGGTGGCGCGACGATAAAAAAATCGAAGAAGCCGACTCGCTCGAAACGATTCACGCAATTCTGGAAAATTTGGACGGAGACGGGAAATGAATTCGCCGATTTTATCCGAAATTGAAAAGCTGCCGAAACCGAGCGGAGTTTTCACACTTTTAGACGACGAAGCGAATTGTTTATTCGTAGGCGTCGCCGAAAATATAAAAAGCGAAGTCGAACAAATATTAACCAATCTTTCATTAAAAAAAGAAGCGACGCGAATCGAATTTGCCGAAACACCGGAACAAGACTTAATCGAGCTTTTCAATCAAACGATTGACCGAAAAAAACCGCTTTATAATTTAAATGTCAACGGGCAAAATTCTTATC
>JALZOE010000495.1 GCA_030857325.1 Acidobacteriota bacterium | reverse complement strand
TCTCCGGTCGCAGCGTTGGACTCGACGCGGTAAAAGACGCGGTTGAAAAAACAGGCGGGAAAATAACGGTTAAAAGCGAGAAGGAAAAAGGGACGACTTTTGAAATATTTTTGCCGAAAGAAAAATAAAATGCGGACAAACACGATTTTCACCGAATTTTCACCGATTTATTTTAGAAATTTGCCCGCCTTCGCCCGCGTTTTGTTTCTTATTCTATTCGCTTTTTCATTTACCGAAGCGCAAAATCCGCCGACGGAAATTCGCGGTTACAAAGTTTATAACGCGAAAATTTCGGTCAAAAACCAAAGTGAAAAATCGGACGCGCCGGAAAATTCTCAGCCAAAAAGCAAATCCGAAGCCTTTATAAAAGTCGGCGAGCCGGAAATCGTCGATGTTTCATTAACGGGAATCACGCTCGAACTTTCGGCGGAAATCGATAATGTGCGGCAAAGCGGAACAATTGATTTCGTCAGCTTTAAAGATTTTCGCGTCAACGATTTAGCCGTCAGTGTCGAAGAATATAAAGAATCATTTTCCTTCAGAAAAAACCAAAAAATCGTTTTGCCGAAACCGGTTAAATTTTTTTTAGGCGCGGGCGAAACAGTGCGCGGCGCGTTAAGAGAAATTAACGACGCGAAAGACGAATGGACGGTTACGGGAACGGTTTTCGTTTTCGGAAAATTCAAAAAATTCGGCTTCAATTTCAAGCGCGTCGTACCGGTTGAGATAAATCTGAAAATCAAAAATCCGCTCAAACGAGTTCAAAGTTCAAGGCTCAAAGTTCAAACACAAAAAGACAAAACTTTGAACTTGTAACTTATTGCCTGAACTTTTGTTTCATTTAGTTTTTTTATTCCTTTTGCGTTAAAATTATTTTTGCGTCTCGCATCTTTCGTCGAGGTATAAACAAAATGAATGAAAAAGTAACGAATCTTTCCGAATACATTGCCGAAAATTTCGGCGCGAACGCTTCATACGTCGAAGGCTTGCTCAATCGTTTTCAATCCGACCCGAATCTGGTTGACGAATCGTGGCGCGCGTTTTTCGGCGATTTGTTAAACGGCGGCGCATCGAAATCGGAACAAAGCAACGGACAGACCGCCGCCGCGCAAACTCAGCCGGTAAACGATTCCGCCTCAAACGACACAAGCGACGCGACGACGCAGGCGACGCCGACAACTCAGCAAAATCCGCCGCCCACTAAAAGACAGGAATCGGTCGCCGTCGGCGCGGGAACGAACGTCAAACCGCTGACCGGCACGTCGAAAAAGATTGTCGAGAATATGGAACAGAGCTTGACCGTTCCGACGGCGACGAGCGTTCGCAATGTTCCGGTGAAAGTTTTGGAAGAAAACCGGCGCGTTATCAACGACCATCTGAAATCGGCGGGACGCGGCAAAGTTTCATTTACACATTTGATTGCGTGGGCGATTGTTAAAGCTCTGAAAGATTATCCTCAGCTTAATAACGGTTACGGTTTTATCGACGGCAAACATTCGCGGCTCGAAAACGCGGGCGTAAATTTGGGAATTGCGATTGATATTGAAAAGAAAGACGGCTCGCGTAATTTGCTCGTTCCGAATATCAAAGGCGCTGGAGAAATGAATTTTGCCGAGTTTCTTGCGGCATATAACGATACGGTGAAGCGTTCGCGCGACGGAAAATTAGAGATTGCCGATTTTCAAGGAACGACGATTTCGCTGACAAATCCGGGAACGCTCGGAACTGTCGCATCGAATCCGCGCCTGATGTCCGGTCAAAGCGCGATTATCGCGACGGGCGCAATCGAATATCCGGCGGAATATCAGGCGATGACCGACGGCGCGCTCTCGCAAATCGGTATCAGCAAAACGGTTACGTTAACCTCGACTTACGACCACCGCGTTATTCAAGGCGCGGAAAGCGGTTTATTTCTTGCAAAAATTCACGAATTTCTCGTCGGCAAACACGAATTTTACGACGAAATCTTCGGCGATTTGGAAATAAATTATTCGCCCCTTCGCTGGGCGCAGGATTATAATCCGTCGCTGTTCGGCGGCGACTATCTGCGCGAACAAACCATCAAACAGGCGAAGGTTTTGGAATTGATAAACGCTTACCGGACACGCGGGCATCTGCTCGCCGACATCGACCCGCTCAATATGACTTCGCATCACACGGCGGAACTCGATTTGGAAAATTACGGTTTGACGATTTGGGATTTAGACCGCGAATTTATCACCGGCGGCTTGCACGGCAAAGACGTTTCGACTCTGCGCGAAATTTTGTGGATTCTGCGCCGCGCTTACTGCGGAAAAGTCGGCATCGAATACCGCCACATTCAAAGTAAAGAGGAAAAACAATGGATACGCGAGCAGATTCGTCGGGAATTTGTCGATACCGTTCCGCTCGAAGTCGAAACGCAGAAACATCTGCTGCAAAAACTTATCGAAGCCGAGCAATTTGAACAATTTCTTCACAAAAAATATCTCGGACAAAAACGCTTTTCGCTCGAAGGGACGGAAACCGTAATTCCGCTTCTCGACCAGTTGATTGAAGAGGGAGCAATGCGCGGAGTCGAAGAAGTTTTTATGGGAATGGCGCATCGCGGGCGGCTCAACGTCCTCGCCAACATTATCGGCGACGCCGAAAAAGGCGATATGGCGGAGCGTATTTTTACCGCTTTTGAAGGCGCGACGCACCCGAATTTTCCCGCCGACGAAGGCGACGTAAAATATCATCAGGGCGCAATCGGCAGC
>JALZOE010000494.1 GCA_030857325.1 Acidobacteriota bacterium | reverse complement strand
CCCGTTTAAGACGCCGGCGTTGACGGGGCGAGTGTCCGGCGTGACCGAAGGCGTCGGTCGCGCGGGTGGCGGCGGCGGCGGCAGTGTCGGCGTGGCGGTCGGTCTCGGAGCGGCAGGCGATGGCGATTGCGACGCGTTTGAATTGCCGACATTGATATTGGTGTTGAGAATCGGCGTCGGCGTCGCGGTCGCCGATGCGGTCGGTCTCGGCGTCGGCTTCGGCGTTTTTATACTCGCGTTGATGTTTGTGTTGATGTTTGTATTAAGCGCGTTATTTTCGTTAATTCCGCCGTTAAAATTCGCTAACGAATTGCCGTTGTCGAGATTGGTGTTCAGGTTCGTGTCAATCGAATTGAAATTCGTGTTGACGTTGTTATTCCCGACAGCATTGTTATCGTCGTTTGAACGGCTCATCATCAGCAGAACCGCCGCGCCGAGTGCGGCAATAACTCCGAGCAGCGTCAAAAAAACGATTTTCGCCGTATTGGTTTTGCGCGGCTGAACCTGATATTCGGTAACGGTTTTTGTCCGCGCCGTCGTGGTCGGCGGCAGCGGTTTTTTCACTTCGCCCGTTGGAATTACGATGCGCGGCTGCGAAGCTAACGGCTGTGTTTGCTCGTCGGCGGGCGCGGCGGCGGCGGGCGGATTGCGGCGGATAATGGTTTCTTCGCCGAAATCGTCCTCGTCGTTCTCGCTCGGCAGCGCGGTAAACGCCGGTTGATTTTCCTCGACCAGCGGCGTGCCGTCTTTGGTGCAGAAGCGTAGAATTTCTTCGTCGTAACGGGTTTGGCAAGTCGGGCAAAATTTCATTTTTTCAGATGTTTAAGCGTCAAATTTCAAGCGGGATTCGGACAACAATTTCTATTTACGGATTCTATCATAAAAAGTTTTGACGCCAAATATTTCCATCTGACGAGAAAACCGCCTGCGTTTGGTTTTAATAGGACTTTCTCTTTGGAAGTGCGGGCAAGATGTCCGCGCTCCGACTGGAGAACTCGAAATTAGTTCGCGCTCTTGGTTGCCTTTCTCTGAATAAAATTGCCACAATAAATTTATGACCATCTGGATACAAACCGCCGCGCCGCCGGTAACTTTGACGCTTTTCGGTTATGACGGCGGGCGCGAAAAGGCGTGGGCGTTCGCGCAGATGGGTCTGGCAAATTTTCAATTGAAAAAAGTCGAAGGTCTGCGCTTTTGGAAAATAATGGGCAGCGGCGAAGGCGGCGGATTCAGTTTAAAGCCGAATTGGTCGCGCTACGCGCTTTTAAGCGTCTGGGAAAACGACCGGTGCGCCGACGAATTTTTCGCCGAATCGAATTTGATGCGCCGATTTCGCCGCCGCGCTGCGGAAATCTGGACGATTCGCCTGCTGCCGGTTCGCGTCCACGGCAAATGGTCGGGACAAAATCCGTTCGAGCCGACTGTCGAATCGCCGCCGGATTCCGCGCCCGTCGCGGTTTTAACACGCGCCGCCATAAATATTACAAAACTGCCGCGTTTCTGGTCGTTCGTTCCCGAAACAAGCCGCGAAATCGAGCGCGCCGAAGGTTTAATCGCCTCAATCGGCATCGGCGAAGCGCCGTTTTTTCGCCAGGCGACGTTCAGCCTCTGGCGCAGCGAAACGGATATGAAAAACTTTGCTTATAAAAGCAAAATTCACGCCGAAGTAATAAGACTGACGCGCGCGGAAAACTGGTATGGCGAAGAACTTTTTGCGCGTTTCGTCCCCGTTTCCGCCGAAGGAACGTGGAACGGGCGCAATCCTTTGGAAATGAATCGTGAATCGTAAATCGTGAATAGTTGTTTGTTAATGAAAATTGTAATTGGTCGAAATCTTGTTTTTCTATTCACGATTGACAATTGACGATTTACTATGTATTCCGTGTGAAATATTTATGAAAGTAATCGTCATCGGCGCGGGTTTGGGCGGTCTTTCGGCGGCGATTCGGCTGGCGAAATCCGGCTTTTCGGTTCGTGTTTTGGAGAAAAACGAAACAATCGGCGGCAAGGTAAATACAATCGAAGCGAGCGGTTATAAATTCGACACCGGCGCGAGTCTTCTGACGATGCGGCACGTTTTGGAAGATTTGTTTGAATTTGCCGACAAAAAAATTGAAGATTACCTTGAAATCGTGCCGTGCGAGCCGATTTGCCGTTATTTCTGGTCGGACGGCGCAACGTTCGACGCTTCGACCGATTTACAAAAAACCGAAAGCGAAATCGAAAAATTAGAACCGAACGATGTCGAAAATTTTCGGCGGTTTTTGGCGGACGCGCGCCGAAAATACGAAATTTCCGAAAAGACGTTTCTCGCCCGCAGCCTCAATGATTTGCCCGGCTTTCTGCGCCCGAAATACTTGAAAGATTTAGTCGCCATTTCTTCGCTCCGAACGCTCGACGCGCACGTTAAAAGTTATTTTGAATCCGCGAAACTGCGGCAATTATTCAATCGTTTCGCAACTTATAACGGTTCGTCGCCATACCGAACTCCGGCGACTTTTGCCCTTGTTTCGTATGTCGAATTCGGTATGGGCGCGTGGTATGCAAAAGGCGGAATGTATGAAATTCCCAAAGCGCTGGAAAAATTGGCGAGAGAATCGGGCGTGGAAATTGAAACAAACCGTGCCGTCGAAGAAATTGAAATCGAACGTGGAAAAGCCGTCGGCGTCCGATTAAAAACCGGCGAAACTCTGAAAAGCGATTTTGTCGTCGCCAACTCGGACGCGATTGAAACTTAC
>JALZOE010000493.1 GCA_030857325.1 Acidobacteriota bacterium | reverse complement strand
GCAATAAATATACGCAGGTTTTCCATATTTTGAATTTACTCCTTAAACTATAACGCGACATTTCTGCCCGAAACGGCTCAAATTTGCGTTATTTTTTTTGGTGGAAGACCTAGGTTGTGTTGATGTAAATAAGCTAAACTGTTCAATAGAATGAATGTTAAGCTCACCGATGAACAATGGCAAAAAATCCTGCCAATTTTGAAAACTTTTCCCGAAATTCGTCTCGGCGCAGGTCGTGACTGCCGCCGATTTATCGAAGCCGTGCTTTGGATAACTCGTTCGGGAGCGCAATGGCGACTGCTGCCAAAACAATACGGCAAATGGAATTCCGTCTATAAACGCTTTGCCAACTGGTCTGAATCAGGCATCTTTGAAAAACTATTCGAGCAAGTATCAAATGACCGCGACCTCGAATATCTGCTGATTGACTCAACCATTGTCCGCGCTCACGCTCGTTCGGCAGGAGCGAAAAAACACACGGGTGTCAATCTTTAGGTCGCAGTCGCGGCGGATTTTCAACCAAAATTCATTTGGCAACCGACGCGCTCGGAAATGTGATTCGTTTTATTTTAACCGGCGGACAAAGAAACGACATTACGCAAGCCGAAGCCCTGATTGAAAATCTGTTTCCCGATTATGTCATCGCCGATAAAGGTTACGATGCGGACAAATTCGTTTTACTGCTCAAGAAAACAAACGCGCAAGCCGTGATTCCGTCGAGAGTCAACCGCAAAATTCAGCGAGTAATTGACACGGATTTATATAAAGAGCGGCACTTAATCGAATGCTGCATCGGGAAACTGAAACACTTTCGGAGAGTGTTTTCCAGATTTGATAAATTGGCAAAGAACTATTTAAGTTTTGTGCAATTTGCCAGCACCATCGTCTGGCTCAGATAGTTATGTCAACAGAACCTAGAGATATATAGCGAACTTAAATTTTGTTGAAAATTTAGTATCGAGTAATTTTATATGCGGCTAAATGAAAAATTGTTTTCTAATCAAGCAGAAAAGAGTTTATTTTCATAAACCGGCTCGCCTCTCTAAATTTATAAGGGAACGCGCACGAAAACGGTCGTTCCCCGTTTGATTTTCGACTCGATTTCCATGGTGCCGCCGACGAACGCGACGCGCTCGCGCATTCCGATTATGCCGAGACCTTTTCTTTTGTCTCGCGTTTTCGCTTTCAGGTTAAATCCCGAACCGTTGTCTTCGATAATCATCGATAGATAACCGTCGCGGCGTTCGAGAATCACGTTCACACGAGCGGCGGCGGCGTATTTAGTAACATTGTTAAGCGCTTCCTGAGCGATGCGGTAGAGATTTATCTCGACATCGGGCGAGAGTCGGGTTTCTTCCAGCCCGGCGGTATGAAATTTCACCGGAACGCCCGAATGCGCCGACCATTCATTCGTATAATTGTCGAGCGCCGCCGCCAATCCCAAATCGTCCAGCACCGCCAGGCGCAGCTCCGACACCATAAAATCAACTTTCGCGTCGAGCCGGACGGCGATTTTCTGCGTTTGTTCGATTTTTTCGCGGACATTATCGTCGAGCGTATTTACTTTCCTGAGCGATTCGAGATTTATCTGAAGAGCGGTCAAGTTTTGTCCGAACTGGTCGTGCAACTCGCGCGAGATGCGTCGGCGCTCGTCTTCCTGCGTCGTTACGAGCTTGCGAAGAAGCTGCTGCTGTTCCTGCTCGTGCTGTTTGAGTTCGGTGATGTCGTGAGTTGAACCGGCGACTGATTCGACCGTGCCGTCGTCGGCTAAAACCGGATTGAGAAT
Source organism: Acidobacteriota bacterium (assembly GCA_030857325.1). Classification (GTDB taxonomy): domain Bacteria; phylum Acidobacteriota; class Blastocatellia; order Pyrinomonadales; family Pyrinomonadaceae. Next base: position 958 of record JALZOE010000493.1, on the reverse strand, counting down.
ATACTCAAAATACCCGTTTAACTCGGTCGGACTTGTATATGATCCTTCACCCTTGACGCTCTGTTTGGTTTCGATTACTTCCTGAACCTGCCGCTCAAGTTTCGCCGCTAAATCGTCTGGGTAATTCAACTCATAGAAATTTTTTCCGAAGGCATCTTCGCGGCTGATTCCCCAGTAGTCGAGAAGCGGTCGGTTGGCGAATATAAGGCGTCCGGCGCGGTCGAAAATATAAGCAAAGTCGGTGATACCCGAAAGCGTCGTTTCAAAAGTCTTGGCTTGAAGTTTGATTTGTCGGTTGGCGGCAGCCAGTTCGACTTCGACGTTTTTGCGTTCGGTAAAATTCACGAATGTCAACGCCACTCCGTCAATCCGTTCTTCGGTCGCGCGATACGGCACGAGACGCACGATATACCAGTTCCCGTCGTCGGTTTGCGCTTCGCGCTCGACGGCTCGCAGAGTTTTCATCACTTCGAGCGCGTCATCGGCTAAATTTTCGTAATCGAGCCGGTGAGTAGTGTGCGCGAGCGGTCGCCCGATGTCGGCGGCGGTAATGTTAAAAACTTTGAGCGCGGGCGGCGTGTAGAACTTGATTTGCAGAGCGCGGTCGAGCAAAATCGTGCCGATGTCGGTCGCCGCCGTCAAATTGTGAAAATCGTCGTTCGACTGCGAAAGCTGCTTGATTTTAATTTTCAGCTCCCGATTGACCTTCGTCAGTTCCTCGTTTATTGACTGCAATTCCAGAAATTTCTTTTCAGGCACTAGAGGCGGACGCTCGTTCATATTTAATTTTCACCTGTTTGTTGCCATATTACACCCATTTCCGAAATATGAAAGCCTTTTTTAACCGGGTTAGGACTTTCTCAAAAGTATAAATTTGATTAAAATTTGAAGCGTGAAAACAACACGCCAACTTTATTGTCAATATCTGCTCTCCAGCCAAATCAATTATACTTGCACA
>JALZOE010000492.1 GCA_030857325.1 Acidobacteriota bacterium | reverse complement strand
CATCGGCAGCATCGATATTTTGCGGAACAATCAAATAAGAATCGAGTTGTTTTTCCTGAATGCGCCCGTTAAGTTCCCGCCGGATTTGTTCGGTTGATTTTTCATTCGCGTCGTAGTCGATAAAAGCAAAACTGCCCCTCAACTGCCGCGTTCCGGTTTTAATTCTCTCTTCCTGCGAAGCGTCGATGTTTTCCAGCGAATCCTGCGCCGCTTCGCGCGCTTTCGCCTGAATTTTATCCGGCGAAAGATTTTCCTTTAAACGCTGTCCGATTTTTCCCGATTGGTCAACGACGGCAATTTTCTGGACATCGCTTTTAACCGAAATAATCAACGCCGGAACGACGGCAAACATCGCCGCGATAAACGGCGCGAGCAAAGTTCCGACAAGAAACGTCCAGGAAAAAACGACTTTTCTGTATTCGCGTTTCGTTACCGCTAAAAATTTTCTCATAAAAAGGATGTTCCCGCTCCGATTTTTTCGATAAAAATATCGTTTAAGCTCGGCTCGACCAATTCAAATTTTGTAACTCGCGCGCCGCTCTGAATCAGTTTTTGTAGAAGTTCCTGCGCGTCCGCGTTTTCGGCAAGCAGAATTTCCAGTTCGTCGGAGTGGCGGACGACTTTTTCGATTAAAGTTTTATCGAGAAGAACTTCATCGCCGCCGACTGCCCGGAGCGCGATTCTGTTTTTCCCGAAACTCGCTTTAACGTCGCGCAGTTTCCCGCCGATGATTTTGCGCGATTTATTCATTAAAATAATGTCGTCGCAGAGTTTTTCCGCCGTTTCCATTAAATGCGTCGAAAAAATTATCGTTTTTCTGTTCGCTTTCAGTTCGGCGATAACTTCAAGCAATGTTTCGACATTTATCGGGTCGAGACCGGAAAAAGGCTCGTCGAGAATCAACAATTCCGGTTCGTGCAGAACGGTCGAGATAAACTGAATTTTCTGCTGCATTCCTTTCGACAAATCATTCGCCTTTTTCTTTTTCCATTCCTGCAGGTTAAATCGTTCGAGCCAAAAATCAATCCGCGCGTCGGCTGTTTTCTGCGGAATATCTTTGAGCGCGGCAAAATAGCGAAGCTGCTCAAAAATTTTCATCTTTTTATAAAGCCCGCGTTCCTCCGGCAAATAACCGATTTTATCCTGTATCGCGGAAGAAACTTTTTCACCGAAAAGCTCGATTTTACCCGCGTCCGGCGCGGTTATGCCGACAATCATCCGAATCGTCGTCGTTTTTCCCGCGCCGTTCGGACCTAAAAAGCCGAAAACTTTTCCGGCGCTAATATCAAAACTCAAATCTTCGACCGCCGTAAATTCGCCGTAGCGTTTAGTTACGTTTTCGACCCGCAGCGTAACATTTTGTTCGTCCATAAATAAAATACAGTAAAATGCCAAACAATAAATAAATTTTAACTGAATCTACTACGAAAGAAGACACGAAAAGATTCGACTTTATTTAATCGGTCGATTGATAAAATTATTCGGTGCGGCAAAACTTTTTGAATTGATTGAAAATTGTCGATTTTCGTTTGTCAGCCGCCGTCTCTCGTTGTTTAATGAATTTGGAAATTTTGGTTAATGTTTTGCGAACCCGAAATTTATTCACCGGATTTTTATATTTTTCAGCCGTCAATCTTTAACGAAAAATCCGAACTAAAACCCAATGTTGTTATGGAAATTTTTGTTCATCTAAAAGGCGCGGAATCAATCGAAGAAGGCTTCTCAAACGCAAATCTCACCGAGCTTCTGGCAAATCCCGACAATCTCGTGTGGGTCGATATGGAAGCGCCGACCGAGGAAGACGTGCGGATTCTTACCGATGTTTTTCATTTTCATCCCTTGACTATTGAAGACGCGGTTGAAACTAGAAATCATCCGAAAGTCGAATCATACACCAATTATCTTTTCCTAATCGTTCACGGCGTAACGATGGAAACGAACACGACCAATTTCGTTACCAGGGAACTCGATATTTATCTCGGTAAAAATTTCGTCGTTACCTTTCACCACGACGGTTTTCGCTCTATCGATTCGGTTAAAAATCACATCCGCAACAATTCGTTTCTCTGCGAGCGCGGCGCGGATTATTTGCTTCACCAAATTCTTGACGAATTAGTAGATTTGTATATTCCGGTAGTCGATGATTTCGACACGGCGATAAACAATCTCGAAGACCGCATTTTTCAAATGCAGGGCGGCAGCAACAAAATTCTCGGCGAAATAATGGATTTGAAACGAAGCGTCGGACGGCTCATCAGAATCAGTTCAAAACAAATAGACGTTTTCTCGCGGCTGGCAAACGGCGAATTTCCGCTGATAAAGGAGAGCAGTCTTCCCTTCTACCGCGATATTTACGACCATCTGCACCGCGTCTTGACGCTCGCCGAAAATTATCAGGAATTAGTCGGCGGACTTCTCAATATTCATTTCAATGTTATTGCCAACCGGACAAACGACATCGTTAAATTTCTGACGATTTTTTCGGCGATTATTCTGCCGCTATCTTTGATTGCCGGAATTTACGGAATGAATTTCGAGAATATGCCCGAATTAAAATCCCGTTACGGTTATTTTTTAACGCTCGGCTCGATGTTGCTGATAGCCGTCGCGCTTTTAATTTATTTCTGGCATAAAGGCTGGATTTTCAAGAAGGACGACGATTAGTTTATCTGAAAATTCGATTATCGAATCGCCCGGTAAAACGTCAATTTTCATATCGTCAAACTGAGCGCGTAAAGCATGGAT
>JALZOE010000491.1 GCA_030857325.1 Acidobacteriota bacterium | reverse complement strand
AAACGGTTGTCCGCGCCGGCTACGGAATCAGTTATGTTCCGATTTCGCTGAACACGCTTGCAAACCAAAACTTCGGCAGTCAGATTGACGTGCAAATTGCCGGAATAAACGCCTCTTTCGGTCCGCAAGCAAGCGGCAATCCGATTACGCTCAGCACCGGAATTCCCTCGCCGCCGATTATTGATTTGACGAGCGGCGTGGTTGTTCCGCCGAATAACGCGGTGGTCGGCGTGGTTAATCCCGATGCCAAACGCGGGTACATTCAATCGTATAACTTTACGGTCGAGCGCGATTTATGGGGTTTCGTAACTTCCGCCGGATATGTCGGTTCACGCGGAACTCGTCTGCCCGGAACTTTGAATATCAACGCCGCCGGTCCCGGCGCGGTTACCGCCGACCGACCGTTTGCCGTGCGTTACGGGCGCACCGCCGATGTGCTTCTGTCGGATTTTATGCTGAGCAATGCTTATCACTCGCTGCAAATTCAATCTAACAAGCGTTTTAACAGACTTGGCGGCAGATTGACCGTCGCTTACACCTTCAGCCGTTCGACCGATTACACAGACGCTTTTTCGCTCAGCAACGCTCTTGACATCAATGCCAATCGCGGACCTTCGCCGTTTGACCGCAAGCATAATCTGGTTGTCAGCCACGTCATCAGATTGCCGTTCGGCGACGGCGGCAGATTGTTTGACTCAAACGGACTGCGCTGGCAGGGATTACTCGGCGGATTTACATTGAGCGGCACGTTTATCGCCCGTTCGGGAACACCGGTTAATATTACCGGCACGAACGCCGCCAACACCGCGGGACAAGGCACCGCCAATCGTCCCGACCAAACCGGTCCGGCAACTATTTTGGGCGGACTCGGACCCGGTCAGCTTTATTTCGACACCAGCGTTTTTACAAATCCCGCGCCATTTACCTTCGGCAATGTCGGGCGCAACAGCCTGCGCGGACCGGGTTATATCAATTATAACGCGACGCTGGCGCGGACTTTTTCGTTGACCGAACGATTTCGCTTGCAAGCGCAGATGGCGGTTTTCAACGTTACCAATTCGCCGCATTTCAGTAATCCGGTCGGCTCGTTTACGTCCGGCAATTTCGGACAATCAATCAGCACGTTCGGCGAACGCCAAATTCGTTTTGGATTGAAGTTTTTGTTCTAAAAACTTCAACCGTCGGCGATTTTCCGTTAATCATTTTCGGCATAAAAACCCGGAATTTTATTCAACAACAATTCAAAAGGAGGAGAATAACTTTGAAATTTATATTGAAAGCATTACCCACAAAGACAATTATTTTCGGAATTCTCTTGATTGCGGGACTTCTCTCGCTTTCCCAAACCGCCAACGCGGCGACTGCTTACTATGTGAGCGCGACTGATGTTTATGCCCGCTCAAAACCGCAGGCTTATGCGATGGGGCGGCTTTATAATCACACCAATACCGGTCAGGGTCGAATGGACATTCAATATGTTGACTCGAACGGCTGGGCTTACGGTTACGCTTACGGCTACGTCAATCGGTGCGTCTGGGCGCAATACAGCTATCGCCGGAGTGATGGCAGCTATGGCGTTAATTTCAGGACGAACAGCACAACCGTCAGCAACAAATGCCGTACGACAAACATTTATCTCGATACCTCGGAATTTACCAACGGCGAGATTTTTATGAACTCAACCAACACTGACGGCGTGATAATTACTCTCGCCAGAGACACCTACGCGTGGGATAACTGGCAGTGGAACGGCGGCGCGTGGGGAAATCATAATTATCGTGGAGTTTCACCGGCGGGCAGCAAATGGAAAGTCCGTTACACGACCAAAGACGGCGTCGGCACAATGGCGCGCCCGTGTTTTTACGACGCTAGCGGCACGCTGTCGTGTTCATCCGACTGGCATTTCATACAACGCTCTTCCTTTTGAGCAGTTGTCGCATAAAATATAAAAATCAGCCTGAAATTTAAATTTCAGGCTGATTTTCCAAAACGCGACAGAAAATAAATGCGAAGAAAAAATCAATTGAAATTCGTGGCTTTCCGGCATTCACAAATTCTGTGGGTTCTGCTTTGCGCGGCGATAATCGTTTTGACGGGCGCGGTTTTAATTCCGGCTCAAACTGCCGCGAAAAAACAAACTCCGCAAACGGTTCGGATTGTCAACAATCAGCCTTTTGCAGTCAAAATGCCGGTTAATTTGACTATAAAAAATCTGTCTGATACTGCGTGGCGAACACCCAATAACAAACTTGCGCAAGTTGATTCGGACGGCGACAATTTATTTTTTATTGCCGATTTACCGGCTTCTTCAACTAAAGATTACCGATTTCAAAACGATAAACCGTCCGAATCGAACGGGAAATTTTCCGTCAATCCGGCTGAAAACGGTATTTCGTTAAACTTTGCGGGCGCGGAACTCGGTCGTCTTTCGTGGCAGATTCTTTACCGCGACTCAAAACCCGAAGAATTAAAAGGCGAGCCGTATTCGACTAAAATTGATTTTTCCAAACAATTCCAAGCATTGCCGTTAAAAATCACAAAAGTTTCGACAGGTGCGCTTTTCGATGTTTGGCGCGGCGCGGCGGAATCGAAAGGCTTGCAATTAACTATCGAGCTTCGGGCTTTTCACGACGGTTTTTTGGACATCAATTCAGAACTCAAAAACGTCGGCGCGGAAAAGACGGAAAATGTTTACGCGGCGGTTTTGACGCGCTGGCAACAATCAAATCCGACGACGCGCTCGGTTT
>JALZOE010000490.1 GCA_030857325.1 Acidobacteriota bacterium | reverse complement strand
GGACGTAATGCGAAGGGCGCTCGGCATCTTTATTAGTGTTCGACAAAACAACGTCGTAACCGTGTTCATATGCCGCCGCTTCGATGCTTTTAACCAGTTCGGGAAAAAACGGATTGGCAATATCGGAAATAACCAGACCTAAAATCCGGCTGCTGCCCGAAGCCAAACTGCGGGCGTGCGCGTTCGGGTAATAATCGTGCATTTCGATGGCTTTCAAGACACGATCCCGCACCGCTTCGGAGACGAATCTCGTCTTATTGATAACGTGCGAAACCGTCGCGGTCGAAACACCGGCTTCGCTAGCAATGTCCTTGATGCTGCTCATCGAAAAAGTTTGATTTCAGGCTTTTTATTTTATTTCAAAAATCTCTTTTTAAGCTAATTTTTTATAACTTAATTTTAATGATTTTTGCGCCGACGAATTTTTGGAAACTTTTTACTTGTCAACGTCGGCGTTCCGCCTTCCGCGTAAACCCATCCGTTTTTATAAACCAGCCGGTTCATCAACATCACGCGCCGCACGTCGCGGTCGCCGCCGATGGTTTCGTCTTTCGACACATTTCGCTTTTTCGTATTGATGGCGTGATAAAACATCCAGTCGCGTCCGGCATCATCCCGAATCACCGAATTATGACCGGGCGCGAGCCATTCGCCGTTTAACTCTAAAATCACGCTGTTCGCCTTGCCGCCAGCCTGCGCCAGCGTTTCAAATTTTCCCGTCGCGCTTTTGGAACGCGCCACCATCGCCGCGTAATGAGCTTTGTCGCCGCAGCAGTTGTCGCCCGAATAAAAAAGATAATAAAATCCTTTTCGATAAGTTACCCACACGCCTTCAATCAGCCGCTGGTAATTATTCGGGTCTTCGTTTTTAATCGGAAAAACAACGTCGACCAATTCAGTGTTCGGCGCAAATTCGATGCGATTTGCCGCGAGTTCCTGAACTTTAATTGGCTCGAAACCGCTTCCCCAATAAAGAAGTTTTTTTCCAGTTTTCGGGTCATCAAAAGCCATCGGGTCGATGTTAATAAAACTCGCGCCGCATTTCAGTGGCTTGCCAATGTCAATAAAAGGTCCGCCGGGCGTGTCGGCGACGGCGACCGCCAGACACAAACCTTTTTGCGTGTTCGGGTCAGCCGAATAATACATAAAATATTTCCCGTCGGCGAACGAAACGTGCGGCGCCCAGAATTTCGGCTCGGATTTGTCAGCCCAGACGGGCTTTTGCGGCAAAGCGTCGGGCATTCTTTCCCAATTCACTAAATCGTTTGAACGCGCGACTTGAATATGGTGCAGTTTTCCATTCACTACGGCTTGCGTGGCGTAAGCGTAAAAATATCCGTCACCGGCGCGAACGACCGTCGGGTCTGGAAAATCGAAATCGAAAATCGGATTGCTCCAGGTCTCCGCCTGCTTTGCCGTCTGCGCGGTCTGCGCCAAATTCGCCGTCGAAAACAGCGCGATGAAAAGCAGACAAAAAACTTTTGTATTAAAAAATTTAACCATTTCGTATCGAATGCAGATAAATTTCAATTCTAGATTTTCGCAAAACTATCGTCCGCGCCGGTTGACGAACGGCGCGACGCGCGTTTCTCCGGTCGGCGCGCCGCTTTCCGCTCTTACCCAGCCGTCGCCGCCGTAAAGGAGACGATTCATTATCATCACGCGCCCGCGGTTTCTGTCGTTTGGATAAAAAGCGTGATAAACCAGCCAGTCGGTTGATTTATCGTCGCGGATGACGGAATTGTGTCCGGGTCCGAGCCATTTTTCATTACCTTTAACGATGACGCCGTTGTTTTCCGGCAAAACTTCAAACGGTCCGGTCGCGCTTCTGGAACGCGCCACCATAATCGCGTAATGCGCGCTGGTGCAGCAGTCGTCGCCGGAGAAAAACATATAATAATAACCGTTGCGGTAAGTTACCCACGCGCCTTCGACCAAATCCCGATACATATTCGGGTCATTGCTGTTAATCGGAAATATCAGATTGACGGGCTGCGAATTCGCCGCGAAGTTAATCCGGTCGGCGGCGAGTTCCTGAACCTTAATCGGCTCGAAACCGCTTCCCCAATACAATAAAAGTTTACCCGTCTGCGGGTCGTCGTAAGCCATCGGGTCGATGTTGACGAAGCCGCCGCCGCATTTGAGCGGTGCGCCTTTATCGGTAAACGGTCCCGCCGGATTCTTTGCCGTCGCCACCGCCAGGCAAAGACCGTTTCGGGTGTTCGGGTCGGCAGAATAATACATATAATACGTATCGCCGATTTGGGAGACGTGCGGCGCCCAGACATTCTGCGTTTGATTTGCCCACGACGGTTTAACCGGCAGAGCGTCGCCGAGACGTTCCCAATTTTTCAAATCGGCGGAGCGAGCAACCTGAATGTTGTATGAAATCCCGTTTATAAAAGTCTGTGTCGCGTAGGCGTAAAAAAAACCGTCCGAAGAACGAATCACGGTCGGGTCTGGAAAATCCGAATCGAAAACCGAATTTTGGTAAAGCGAAATTTTACGGTTTATTCCGACTGAACTTTGCGCGAACGTCACCGAACCGACCTGCAAAATCGCAATTATCAAAAATAAAATACGCAGTTTGTTTTTGAGATTCATCGGGTTTTCGCTGTCCGTAAAATCAGCCGCTTTTTGTTCGTTAGATTTTTATCCGACCTGTTAGATTGTATAAAAATTTATTTCGGCACGACGACGACGCGCGCGCCGTCCCAATTATTTTCCGACGAGCCGTAGCCGTAAAGCATCA
>JALZOE010000092.1 GCA_030857325.1 Acidobacteriota bacterium | reverse complement strand
ACAACCGCCACGCCGCCCTGCGCGTATTCGGTGTTCGACTCGCTCGCTTTGTCTTTGGTTAAAACCGTTACCTGAGCGCCCGATTCGGCAAGCTCGATTGCCGCGCGAAGTCCGGCGATTCCGCTGCCGACGACGACAAAATCCGTTTCAAGTGCCATTATAATTTTCCAATCTTTTAATTTCCAGGAAATTTTCCCGCGAAATACACGAAAAATCACGAAAACTTTTATCTAATTTTTTCGCGTATTTCGCGGGAAAATTCTTCCAGACTTGAATAACCGACAACCCCGTATACTCTAAAAATATACTACGCGAAACTTTTTTGCCGCGCACGTTTCGGTATTTTATTCGGCATTTCAATTGCCCGAACGCTTATGAAAGAAAAAAAACGCTTTAGTTTGTCCGCAAATCGCAAACAAACTAAAGCGCGTGTAAAAATCTCTGTCCGAAAAACCCGACTTATTATCCCTGCGGAATGATAAGTTCCTGTCCGGCTTGGATTTTGTCCGGGTCGTCGAGTTTATCGCGGTTGGCTTCAAAAATTTTCTGCCAACTGACGCCGTGGCGCGAACCGATTCTGCTCAGCGTGTCGCCCGACTGCACCGTGTAAGTCGAACCTGAACCAGAGGATGAACCGCTGCCGCCCGACGACGAACTTGCGCCGCCTTCCGGCGCGGAAATGTTTAAGACCAAATCGCCCGAACGATAATCGGGGTCGATTCGTCCGTATTCGTCCCAAAGCTGTTGTTTGACTTCGGCGTTTGCCGTCGCGCCCTGAATTGTCAGAAAACCGTCGCCTTCGCTGACGTTTAAGCCCGAAACTCCAAGCTGATTAGCTAAATCAATAAGTGTCTGATATTTGTCCTGTAAAGCCATTTTTCATTTTCTCCTTTATTAGTTCCCTTCGACTGCCTGATTCTGAACCGGTTTTCCGCCGTTCGCGACCTGCGCCGTTTGAATTACTTCCGCCACTCTGCCCTTCGGATAACTTCCGCGCAGAGTTGCCGGTGTTGTTGAAGTGTCAACCGTAATATCATTGAAACCTTTGCTCCTTAAGGCTGTTTCAATCGACGATTTGAGCGCCGGATTTGTAGCCGCCGAAGGAGTCATCGTATTGACAGCCATATTGCTGCCGTTAGTCGTCATATTCGCCATATTCGTGTTGGCGGCGCTTTGACAGCCGCTTAAACCGGCGACGGCAGCTAAACCGAGAACTGCTAAAAATTTAATTTTCATTTTTCCTCCCGAAAAATTCTACCTGTTTTATAATTGTCAACTTTAACCGAAATTGGCAAAAGCATTTTATTTCGCATTTTTTGCCGCAAATTTCCCGACCTGTTTTGAAAAAATCCTTTGCGTTTCGATTCGTCAAACAGTCTAAATCATTTTTCACAAAATTTCAGTTAATTTTTTATTAAAACACTTCTTCGGCGATTTTTTTTGCGATTTCAAACGACGTTAAATCCGGCTTGACGATAAAATGCCAGTCGGCGAGACAATAAAGTTTCTGCCGTTCGTAAAAGAGCTGGCGCGCCTGGTTTTTATTTTTCGCCAGCGGTCGAATTCGTTTTGAACCGGAGATGTTGCGCCAGCAGTGTTCAAAGGTCGATTCGAGCCAGACGGTCGTAAAGTCGTATTTTTTAATAAGGTTACGGTTTTCCTCAACCGTCCACGCGCCGCCGCCGAGCGCGATTATCCGCGTGTCGCTCGCAGCTAAAACGCGGCGCAGATTTTCGGTTTCGATGCGGCGGTATTCGGCTTCGCCGATTGTTTCGATAATTTCGGCAATCGTTCGCCGCTCGGATTCTTCGATAATCGCGTCGAGGTCGATTTTTTTGCATTTGAGAATAAACGCCAGAAAGCGCGCGACGGTCGATTTGCCGACGCCCATAAATCCGGTGAGAATAATTCTTTGGTTTACAGCGCGCTCCATTGAAAAATAATTTAACACAAAATTAAGATTATTAAACTAATTCGTTCGGCGCGTGGTTTCAGATTATTTTATTATTCCGGCGAGCGTTTGAAAAAATTCGGGAAACGAAACGCCCGCGCATTCGGAAGCGGCGATTTCGGTTTCGCCTCGCGCGAAAAGCGCGGCAATCGAGAAAGCCATCACGATTCGGTGGTCGCCGAACGAATCGATTTTCGCGCCTTCGAGTTCGGATTTTTCAACCCGGAAACCGTCGGGAAATTCTTCGACTTTTGCATTCATTCGCCTGAGATTTTCGACAACCGCCGCGATTCTGTCAGATTCCTTTACTCTTAATTCAGATGCGCCGCGAACTTCCAGACCGTTTTCCATCTTTGTGCCGAAAATTGCCAGAATCGGGATTTCGTCAATCAAATTGGCGATAACGTCGCCGTCGATTCGGTTTGAATCGGTTTGCGGCGCAAAACTTTCACGCCCGCGAATTAGCAAATCGCCGACCGTTTCATTACAGATTTTCCCTTGATTTAAGATTTCGATGTCCGCGCCGAAGTTTTGCAGAACCTCGATAATCGCCGTCCGCGTCGGATTTAAACCGACGTTTTCGATAACGATTTCCGAATCCTTCAAACACGCCGCCGCGACGATGAAAAAAGCCGCCGAAGACACGTCCGAAGGAATATTTAGATTTTTAGCCGCAAGACGCGAACGTCCGTCAATCGAAACTTGATGAACAAAACCTTTTGCCGCTTCGATAAAATTTTCTTCCAATTCCGCGCCTAAATATCGGAGCATCAATTCCGTGTGATTTCTCGAATTAGGACTTTGGACTTTGGACTTTGGACTTTGGACTTTGGTTTTTCCGGCGGCGTTTAAACCGGCGAGCAGTATGCACGATTTAACCTGCGCGCTGGCGACGGGCATTTTATACGAAATTGCCTGAAGCGAATTTTTGCCGTAGATTTTGAGCGGCGCGCAGTCGTTTTCCGCTTCGATGCGCGCGCCCATTTCGGTTAAGGGAGCGGTAACGCGGCGCATCGGGCGTTTTGAAAGCGAATCGTCGCCGGTCAAAATCGAATCGAAACTTTGTCCCGCCAAAACGCCCGCCAAAAGGCGCATCGTCGTGCCGCTGTTGCCGCAGTCGAGTGTAGTTTCCGGTTTTTGAAAACCTGTTTTGCCGACGCCTTTTATAAAAACCGTCGAATTTTCGCGTTTTATTTCAACGCCCAAATCGCGCAGACATTTCAAAGTCGAAGCGCAGTCGGCGCTCGACGCGAAATTTTCGATTCGCGCGTCGCCCGTCGCCATTGCCGAAAGAATCGCGGCGCGATGCGAGATTGATTTGTCGCCGGGAAGTTTTATATTTCCCCGTAAAAATTTTGCGGGCTGAATTTTCATAAGTTAGGATTTCTCATCGGGAACGCACCGCGAGCGCGGACATCTTCGTCCGCATTGAGCGCGAAAGCGCGAACAAACGCTTCGATAAAATTCGACGTTGAGTTTTACTCGCGCCTTTTAAACGCTCGGCGCGTTTATTGCGGACAAGATGTCCGCGCTCCGACTCAGGAAAAAATCACTCGATTATCTGCAAACTTCGCAACGCATTTTTTGTGATTTCGGCGCGTTTCGCTAAGTCCGCGTCTTTTTTAATATCGATTTCCGTTGCGAAAAAATACGCGTCCGCGCCGCGCGTCACGTAGCCGACATACCAGCCGACTTGCGGCGAGTAATCGTTTGACCAGCCGGTTTTGCCGCGCAAAACGTATTTATCGGTTCGCTCCTGTATCAAAATATCTTTGACCGCCGCCATCGCGGACGGCGCAAACGGCAGACGGTTTTCGTAAAAGCGAACGAGAAAATCAATCTGCTCGCGCGGCGTAACGCGCAAATCGCCTTTGTTCCAATAATCGACGCCGAAGCCGCTCGTGTTCCGATTGCCGTAATTCGTCCGGTCGTAATATTTCTGCGTCGTTTCACGCCCGACGAGCTTCGACGCTTCGACGTAAAACCAAACCGCCGAAACTTTGATTGCCGAGCGCAGATTGTGGTCTTGATTCCACGCTTCGACCGAACGTTTTACGCCGTCCCATTTTATCGTTTCGTTTTCACTTTCGAGCGCGCCCGAATCGAGAAAAATGAGCGAGTGAATGATTTTTGAAGTCGAAGCCGGGACAAATTGTTTATCGAATCTTTCGCGGTCGTAAATCGAATATTTATTTCGTCGTAAATCGTAAATGTAAACGCCGCCCGTAACATTTGCGCGGTCGAAAAAAATTTTGAAATCCTTTCGTTCTTCGATTTTCGACTTCGACGTTTTTTCGCCGCCGATAACCGAAAAGGGAATGTCGTAAATCGCGTAATCCTGCCAATCTTTATAATCGAAATGCCACCACTCGTTTTTGTTGACGGTGAAACCTTCGGCTTCCATTAAATTTCTCAACAAATCGCGGTTGTTCGTCTGCGTTTGGCTTCCGCCTTTATAATCTGGCGAAGCGCGAATCGTAAATTCGTCAAAATCCGACGGCATATCAATCAGTTTTCCGGTTTTCAAATCGTAAATGCTCAAATCAACCGCGCAGCCGCGATTGTGGCGCGAACCCGTCGCCGGATTCGCCACGAATTTTCGTTTGTCTTCGGGTGTCGCTTCCCAGAAGAATTTTGTAATTGTCCACGGGCGATAACCGTCGAAAATCATTAAACCCAAGCCTTGATTTTTGAGTTTTTTGTGAACGCGCAACACCGCTTCGGCGGCTGGACGCTGGAGAAAGGCGCGCGCTTCCGGGTAAACGATTTTACCGACGAAATTATCGGCGCGGGCGTAGCGAATATCGAGTTTTATTGTTTTGTCGAGCTTGACGAGTTCAATCAAATCAGCCTCTGGTTTGTTTTTTTCAATCGGCGGCGCAAGCTGCGCGAAAGTAAAAGCATACGCAAAAAACGTCTGGAAAACCATTGCGAAAACGAGAGCAGAATGTTTTTTCATAATCAAAACCGCCGACGCAAAAGTTTGAAAACTTTCGGCGAACGGTTTATTTTATACTAATGACGCCGGAAACCGAAAAAACAGAAAACACGTCAAAATTTGCGCGCCGGTTCAAGCGTTTCGGCGTCGCCGGATTTTTGTTTTTTCTCGTCAAAGGCTTGCTGTGGCTGATAGTTCCCGCCGTCGCCGTCTATTACGGCTGTTAAAATCGTTTCGCTTTCCACATAAATTTTCTTCCGCTTCAACCGTTTCATTAAATTAACATTTATTTAATAAAATCTTCACAAGTTCTTAATCCGCTCTCCTTACAATTCTTTTTTGAACACTAATCCCGACAAATTATATTTTCGCAAAAGCCGCGGTCTGTATAAGTTTTGCAGATTTTCTACGGTTTTTTGCCCGAAGTTTATTTTAACGACAGAGCTATCAAATTTTTACTCTTTGACTAAGGAAGATTTATGAAATTACATAAAAACAGACGATTGAATATTTTTTTATCCGTTTTCGCCTTCGCCGTGTTTTTTATGACAACGGCAACGGTTTCTTTTGGACAATCAAACGGCAGTTTAAGCGGAACGGTTACGGACGCAACAGGCGCGTTAGTCCAAGGCGCGACCGTAACGGTCAAAAACGTCGCTACCAATGCCGAGCGAACAGTCGTTACAAACGAAGACGGGCGCTGGACGATTCCGGCTCTGGCGGTCGGAACTTACAGCGTTTCTTACCAAAAAGAAGGCTTTCAAAAGGCAATCAATGAAAACATTGAGGTCGAAGCCTCGGTTCCGCGCACGATTGACGCCGCATTGACGGTCGGCGGAACTGAAAACGTCGTTACCATTACCGATACGACGCCGCTGATTACGCCGGAATCGTCAACCACCGCCAGGCAGATTACCGGTGAGGAAATAACGCGCGTTCCGACTTCAACGCGTAGTTTTACCCAATTAACGACGGCTGAAGCCGGTGTCAGCGCGGAACTTTCTCCGGTTGCCACTAACAGCAACGGCAACATTTCGCCTTCCGTCAACGGAACGCGGACGACCTCGACGAGTCTTTATTTCAACGGTATAGACGCGACGAATATCACGAGCAATGAAGGCTCGCTGACGGACAACATCGCGCCCGCGCCGGAAACATTGCAGGAAGTTAAACTGCAAACGAGTCTTTACGACGCTTCGACGGGACGTTCCGGCGGCGGAAATTTCCAACTCGTAACCCGTCAAGGCGGCAACCGTTTCGGCGGACAGGCTTATTATTACGGGCAAAACAAGCGTTTCACCTCAAATGAATTTTTCCTCAAGCGCGAAGAAATCGAAAAACCGGACGCAACGCGCAACGAATACGGATTTAATCTGCAAGGTCCGATTGTCCGCGATAAATTCTTCTTTTTCGGCAATTATCAAAGAACCGATGCCCGCACCGGATTTGTTCCGACGGCTCGCAGCACGACGGTTTTACCCGCGGCTCTGGGACTTATTACGGGAGAACGAACTGCGGCAAACATTGCGGCGGCGTTCAATCAGCGGAACGGCTGCACGGTCGGCGTGAACTGCTTAACGGCGGCTGATATTTCTCCGGTTTCCTTGCGCCTGCTTACTCTGCGAAATCCCGTAACCGGCGATTATATTATCTCCACTCCGCGAGCGAATGCTACGCCAGTCGGTGTTGACCGCGCTGGAGCGCGAGCTTTTCTTTTCGGCACGGTGGCAACCGGCGGCGTAACAAGCCGCACTTTGCAGGAAAACAACCAGTTGGTTACGCAAACCAATGTCGAGCCGTCGGAGTTTGAGCAAAATCAAGCGACGATTCGCCTTGACGGAAATATTACCAGCAAAGATATTGTCAGCGGTACATTTTTCTACTCGAAGTTTCCGGGTTTTGATTCGTTTCCCGACCCGTCGAGTCTCGCCTCGCCGTTCACGCTGCTGCGTAATGACCAAAACCGCACACTGTCAACCGCTTACACGCGGCTTATCGGCTCGAACGCGACCAATGAACTGCGTTTCGGATATTTCTTCCTGAACAACACGCGCCGTCTCGACGACCCGTTTCTCACCGATGAGTTTTTGAGTGAAAACATCGGTATTGTTAATCCGGCAACTCAGTTCGACAATAGTTTGGCAACGCGCCGTCTCGGACACTTTGTCGGTAGAAATAATCTTTCCCGCTTTTCCTTCGGCGGTCCGAACGATTCTTTTAACCGTCGTGAACAAACAACTTACAGTTTATCGGACAATTTAACCTACGTTACCGGCAAACACACTTTTAAGTTCGGCGGCGAGTATCGAAAGTATAAATTCGATACCAATTTGCCCGAAGAACAGGCTACCGAGTTTGAAAAATTCGACAGCTTTACGCAGCTTTTAACCGGAAACGCGACCGAAGCCGATACGCAGTTCGGCATAACGGACAAGAGTTTTCGCTTTTCCGATTATGCCGGATATATCACCGACGACTGGAAAATAACTCCGCGTTTGACCTTAAATCTCGGTTTACGTTACGAATTTTTCGGACTTCCGACCGAAAAGGACGGACGCATCGGAAATTTTGATTTCACCGGTTTTGAACCGTGCTTCCAAACAACGGGTGGAACAGCGGCTCTGTGCGACAATCCGACGCGCGGTTTTATCGTTCCCAAAAATGTTCAAAACACCGGTCTGGGAAACGTGGATGCTTCGATTGCGGTTACTAAAATGGCTGATAATAACCATACCTTAAATGGGCAGGACAAAAACAACTTTGCTCCGCGCATCGGCGCAGCCTATAAAATAAACGATAAATTCGTCGTTCGCGGCGGTTACGGTCTTTTCTACGACCGACCTTCAGGCGCGTTTATCAACACGGTTTTCAGTAACTACCCGTTTTTGCGCGAAGTTGAAATCACCGTGCCGAACGGCAACGTGCCTATCGCTAATGCCTTCAACACCAACCCAACCAATTTACCGCTCGCGCAGTTTTTGCCGTTCCGAATCGTTCGCGGTTCGGGAACGGGCAGCAGCTATACGATTCGTGATAACACGGGCGTGTCGGTTGACCCGCGCGGACAAAGCACCGGTTCGGCAACCGGCAACATCGCGGAAACTTTCGAGTTTCGCGCAATTGACCGTAACCTTTCGACACCGTATATTCACCAGTTCAACGCCGGTTTTCAATACGAAATCGTCCGCGATTTGTTGTTTGAAGCGCGCTACGTCGGCACTCGCGGACGCAATTTGCTGCAAGCCGTCGCCTTTAATCAAGGTTACGACTTAAACGACGC
>JALZOE010000489.1 GCA_030857325.1 Acidobacteriota bacterium | reverse complement strand
GTTATGCCTCGCCGATGGGCTTCCCAAAGCATTTCTTCGGCGAGTTTTAACTTTGATTTTCCGCCTTTCTGCCAAATCCTCACCCCGACCGGAATGCGCCGCCCGCCGTCCGTCCAAAGCAGCAAAACGACATTGGTTCCCAACACTTTTTTGCCGATACTCGAATCCCAAACAAAGGAAACCGCTTCGAGTTTTTTGCCGTATCTTTGCCAAATCGCGCTCGTCAATTATCAAATAACCATCCTTCACCAAATGTGCGGCAAACCATTCCCACATCCGTCTCGAATATGGAAAGGCGAGATACAAAACTCGGTAAAGTTGGTCGTGTGCAATCTCGACCAGACTTGCCAAACACACACAACTCATTCGACTATTGCGATATATCAAACCTATCAAGTAAAATCTCATTGCAAGCGGTAGTTTAATAACAAAATCGTTCATAGCAGATTGATTTTATTACTTTTACTGCCCCTTGCGTCATATCAGTTAACACTGACGACAGATGACAGTTTCAAAGATTTTTAAAGATAAGGAGAAAAGTTATGAAATCAAGAAAACTTACGACTTTAGCCGGTATCGCATTGGCTTTACTGCTTGTTTTGGGCGTTGGCTCGAACGTTTCGGCTCAGGGGCGCGGCAACGGCGGCGGAAGACCGGGCGGAAATCCGGGCAATGGCGGCGGTGGCGGTCGTCCAGTCGGTAATCCGGGCGTTGATCGTGGAATCGATATGTCGTCAGAGCGTTCAAACGGACGTTCAGACCGCGGACGCGATACGGCTCGAGATCGCTCGAACGGGCGTTCCGACGAAGGCATCGAGCGCGCGCGCAGCGGACGTGAAAACGCGAGACGTTCAAACGACAACGTGCCGGGCGACAATGAATTAAATCGTTATCGCGGAATCTCGCGCCGGCTGAACACGACACCGGAACAACTGCGCTCGCAGTATGAAGCGGCTTTGGCGGCTAATCCAAATTTGAAATTCGGTCAATTCGTGGCGGCAAATATGATTGCCGACAATTTAAGCTCCAGATACCCGAATGTAACGACTTCCGCAATTCTTTTAGGTTTGCAGATCGGCGACAGCATCGGAGAAACTTTGCGAGAACTGGGAGTTAGTTCTTCGGACGCCAAAGATATTGAAAAACGCGCCAAACGCGAAATAAAAGCCTCTAAAAATCAAAACTAATTACGAATAATAATTTGTAAAAAAAGGCAAGTTCTTAAACGAGCTTGCCTTTTCTATTTGGAATTTATTTATTTGCGGCTTCAAAAACTTTTGCGCCGCTTTCACTTTGCTGTCTGGCGTGATACGACGAGCGCGTGAGCGGCGATGATTCGACGTGTTTGAAACCTAAACTCAAACCGATTTTTTTCCATTCGCCAAATTCTTCGGGTGTTACATATCTTTCAACCGGCAATCTTCTTTCATACGGTTGGAGATACTGCCCGATGGTCATAATGTCGCAGGAAACGCTTCGTAAATCGCGCATTAAAGCGACGACTTCTTCAAACTGTTCGCCTAAACCCGCCATAATTCCGCTTTTGGTTTTCATACGCGGAAACTGCGTGTCGCGATAACGGGCGGCGCGGTCAAGAAGTTCGAGCGTCTGCGTGTAAATCGCGTCGGGGCGAACGCGGCGGTAAAGGCGCGCAATGGTTTCGGTATTATGATTGAGAACTTCTGGACGCGCCGCTAAAACCGTGTTGAGCGCGTCTTCATTGCCCTGAAAATCGGGAATCAAAACTTCGACGCGGCAGTTTGGATTTGTTTGGTGAACCCGGTGAATCGTCTCAGCCCAGTGCGCCGCGCCGCCGTCGGGTAAATCGTCTCGATTGACCGATGTAATAACGGCGTGTTCAAGTCCGAGATGCGCGACGGCTTCGGCGACGTGCGTCGGCTCTTCCGGGTCTAAATCCATCGGCTTGCCTTTGTTGACCGCGCAGAAACCGCAATGGCGCGTGCAGGTGTCGCCGCCGAGCATAAACGTCGCCGTTTTGTCAGTCCAGCATTCAAAAATATTCGGGCAACGCGCTTCCTGGCAAACCGTGTGCAGGTTTAAGCCTTCGATAAGTTCGAGAACTTTGTTTTGATTTGTCGGGTCGCCGAGCTTGATTTTCAGCCAGTCGGGTTTTTTCAGCCGTTCCTTTTTTTTACGGGCGACGAATTTTTCTATTAAAACTTTTTCTTCAATCATAAAGCTACATTGCGTGAAAAACCTGCGACACCGAAACCAAAATCGCTTCTTCTTCCAAAGCATCGAAAGCTATTTGCTTTAGCATTCCGACATATTTTGTAATGATTCCCGAATTGCCTGATAAAGTAAGCGGTAAATCGGTATAAATCAAGCTGATTCGGTCTGGAATAATCGAGACCTGTCCGGGAGAGATACCTGCCGTCAAGTCCGCGCACAATCGTGCATCCGCCGAAAGTGTATGTAAATTCAGTTTCAAATGTTTCAAGCAAATCGCTGTAAGAATTAACCGGCAAGTCAGGAAGGTAAATTTCCATTCTTACTTTTTCTAGCAGTAGCAAGTAATTTCTCCCGTTGCTCGTCAATAGTTTCCATTCGCTTTATTACTTCCTTTTCGGAAAGTTTTGCTCTCGGCGGACGTTTAATTTCGATTTCCCGAACGGCTTTCAGATTTTTCATAACTAAAAATTAGTTTAAATCAAATGAGGAAAAGTTGTCCTGCAAACAACCATTTCCCATTTGATTTAATATAAATTATTCCGCCGCGCGCAGCCTTTCGTAGCGCTGTG
>JALZOE010000488.1 GCA_030857325.1 Acidobacteriota bacterium | reverse complement strand
GCGCTCGACGCTGCCTTCGGTTTCGCCGACGACAATCTGGTCGCCGAGTTCAAACGGGCGCAAAACCAAAATCAAAATGCCGCTCACGAAATTTGAAATAATGTCCTTTAAAGCGAATCCGAGCGCAAGTCCCGTTAAACCTAAACCTGTTACAACCGTTTGCGGGTCAAAGCCGAGCGCGTCCGCCGCGACCAGCAAACCCAACGCCCAAACCGCGTAATAAGCGACTTGTTTAATCAGACTTTCGACGGTTAAATCTTCGACGATGCGGCGAAAAATGACGCGCATCAGCCAGCGCACTCCGGCGGCAATCAGCCAGAATAAACCGAGAACCAAAACGGCGGCGAGAAAGCGCGGCACAATCGTGATTGCCGATTCGAGCAGCCGCGAAAAAGCCGTCTCGACTGACGCTTGAATTTCGTTTAAAAAACGCCCGCCGCTCGAAAGCCGCCGCGAGCGTCCGCGTTCGAGCGCGTTATTGACGCTGGTCGCCCATTGCGCGGCGAGCGCGTCGGCGGTCGTCAAATTTTCCTGCGCGTCCGCCGCCGTAACGGTAACGACCGTTACGCCCGCCACGTTGACGACGCGCTCTTCGCCCTGCGCCCCGATTTGCGCGGGCGCAATCGCTTCGGGTTTTTCCAGCAGCGAATTCAAACGCCGTTCGATTTGCGCGGCGCGGTTCGCGGCGGTCGTGCTGCCTGCGCCGCCAACACGAAACAGAGAGCGTCCGTCCACTCTGACCGTTACAGTTTCATCCTGCGCGAAAACGGTCGGCGCGGCGAACAAGGCAATCGCCGATAAAAAAATACCGCGAAAAGCGTTTCAAATCGCATCGAGTTCATACAAACTATTGTAAGGAAAAACTTTTGGAAAAAGCGAATTTATCTTTTTTGATTTCGACGACAATTGCAGTTAATAAAACTTTGTCGCTTTACAAAAATATTCAATAAAATCTGAATCTTAAAATTTCAAGATTAACATTGCGGCACGGTTTTTGCGATTGCAGTAACCGCACATTAAAAATTGCTTTTTGGGTAACAGACAAAGACAATTTTATAAAAATAGGTGCTAAAAAATTACAAGTAGGGAGAAGATGATGAAAAATTTACTTAAAGCAGGAACTGCAGTTTTTGTATTTGGTTTAGGTTTAATGTTTATTAGTGTTGATACGGCAAACGCGCAGAAGCGGGGCGAACGCAGAGAAGCGCGCCGCGAATATCGAGGAGAAATTCGTGACGCTCGTCAAGATCGCCGGGAAGAGCTTCGCGACGCTCGTCAAGATCGCCGAAAAGACATCAGAAACGGCGAAAACCGTCGTAAAGCAAATCGTGAATTCCGTGATGAAAGACGCGACGCAAATCGTGAATTCCGCGGGGAAAGACGCGACGCAAGGCGCGATTACCGCAAAGACACGGGTCGCCGCGTAAATCCGGGTCGCCGCGTAAATAACAGGAATACTTACAGAAATGGTCGCCGTTACAACCGTCCGGTCAGACAGAGCTATTACTACAGAAACGGTCGCCGTTATGTTCGTTATTACTACTAAATAACAGCGATTTAAGATGAAAAGCCGTTATTTTAATGCGGCTTTTTTTATTTTGAATTGCGGCGAATTAAGGTTTGTATTTAACTAAAAGTTCCGATTTCCAATGTTTTTGAAATTCTGTCCAGATTCAAACTCCGCGCCGAAGCGTCGAAAATTTCGCGATAGATTTTGCCGTGTTCGTAAAGCTCTTCGTGCGTTCCGCTTTCAACGACGCGACCTTCCTTCAAAACGAAAATTACGTCCGAATCGATGATTTGCGAAATGCTGTGCGAGATGACGACGACGGTGCGATTTTCTTTTATCGCGTCGAGACTGTTTTTTATTTGCTCGGTCGCAATCGCGTCGAGGCTCGCGGTCGGTTCGTCGAGAAAAATAATCGGCGGATTTTTTAAGAACAGGCGCGCGATGGCGATTCGCTGCTGCTGTCCGCCGGAAAGCTGCTGCGCTTCCGAATTATATTTGTCGGGTAATTGGACGATTTGGTCGTGAAGATACGCATTTCGTGCAGAGTTTTCGACTTTTGCGAAACTCGCGTTCATATCGCCGTAAAGAATATTTTCTTCAATCGAGCCGCGAAAAATGTGATTTTTCTGCAAAACCAGCCCGATTTTTCTCCGCAGAAGACGTGTGTCGTAATCTTTAAGATGTTTGCCGTCGAGCAGAATTTCGCCGGTCGTCGGCGCGTAAAATTTGCACAAAAGATTTAAAAGCGTCGATTTTCCCGCGCCCGAAAGTCCGACAAAGGCGACGGTTTTTCCCGCCGGAATTTTCATATTCACGTCAAATAACGCCTGTGTTCCGTTCGGATAAGTAAAACTGACGTTTCTCAGTTCAAACGCGCCTTTTAAATTTTCCGCCGCAATCGCGCCCGATTCTTCGATGGCGTCGTCGGCATCCAAAACCTCGAAAAATCCTTCGGCGTAAGTTAAGGCTTCGTTGATTTCGTCGTAAATGCGGTGCAGTTGTCGAATCGGCGCGGAAACATTATTAAACAGCAAAATGTGAAACATAATCGCGCCGATTGTCATTTGACCGTCAAGAACGAGATACGCCGTCAAAATGATTATCAAGGTAATGCCGACTTGTTCGGCAAAGGTTTTGAGCGCGTCGAAAACGTAATTCGTTTTCCGCTGCCGGAGTTGCGCGTCAATCAGATTTTGCTGTAAAGCGGCTTGTTTTCCGCGTTCGTATTCTTCACGAACAAAAGATTTAATAACGAT
>JALZOE010000091.1 GCA_030857325.1 Acidobacteriota bacterium | reverse complement strand
AACTTTAACAGTTACACTATTTGCGACATTCGGAAAATCAACTTTGCGAATGAGACTTCTTCAGCCGGAAATATCGGAACATTACTTGCCGCACCGTTCGACCTGCCGCTGCAAACCGGCGGCGTCCTGATTTTCGGCTTCGATTACCAGAGCCGAAGCTGTATAATTTTTCGCCTGCAGACAATCGCCTTTCTGCAAATAAATTTTTCCGAGCGAAACGTGGACGTTGACCAGACGATTATCCCAGAAAAGCGCGGTTTTGAGCGAACTGATTGATTGTTCCAAATCGCCTCGCCGCAGGTGAATCATTCCGAGGAGATAATACGCTTCGGCGCTCATCGGTTCGCTGACCAGAATTTTTCGCAGAACCGTCATCGCTTCGTCGTCGTCGCCGTTTTTGTAAAACGTTCGGGCTTGTGCCAGCAAAGTTTCGGTTTCATTCAAAGGCGTCGCCGTCGGCGCGGCTTGTTTTTTAATTAAAACGACGCTGACGAAATCCTTGCGCGGCGGCTGTTCGACGCGCACATTTATGCCGTCAAAACGCGAAGCCGACCAATCGCTTTCGAGTTTGGCGTAGCGGTTGGCGTCGGTTAAAAATCGGCGCGCCTGGTTGTCGAAATCGACGGCGGAAGCGTCGCCCGTTTTTGCCAGCGCCTTTGCCAGAATAAAATAAGATTCGCCGTCGCGCGAGTTGGCGGCTAAAACCGGACGCAATCGCTGCGCGGCTTCCGCAAAATCCCTATTCAAAAACAACGCGAAACCGTAATTAAAGTGCGCGTTCGATTCGTCGGGCGACGATTCGGCGGCTTTTTTCAAAAGCTCGATTCCTTCTTTGAGAAGCGCGTCGGCTTTCGCTCCCTTGTTTTTCTTTTCGACTAAGGACGCCTGCACCGCGATTGCGCCTAAAGTATTGTAAACGCTCGTTAATTTCAAATCTTCGGCAAGCGGTCGGAGAACCGCTAATGCCTGCTCGTAATTATTTTTCTGCCACTGAATCAAGCCCGTATAAAAAGCCGCTTCCGCATACTGCGTGCTTTCGGCGGGAACGCGCGAGAAATACTCGATTGCTTCAGGATATTTTTTTTGATTCAGATAAAAATGTCCGAGTTCGAGCGCGGCGTCCGCGTAAATTTCGCCCGAACGCGCTTCGCCGTAGAGACGCATCGCGTTTTTGAAATAATTTTCGCGCGTCAGCACTTCCGATTCGGACGATAATAAACCTTTTATATACGCTTCAAAAGCCCGCGCCGGAACTTTGTTCGAGTTTTCGATAAATTGATTTTGCGAAAACGGCAGGGCTTTATCCCGCTGATAAAGAATTTGATAAGCGACCTGCCCCTGAACCGTCTGCAAATTCAGCAGCGCGTCGCTGATGACAATATCGATACGGCGTTTGCCGTCCGGGAAATCTTCGCTCAAAAATCTGCCTTCGTTGACGCGGACGATTTTCGCCGTAACGTTGACCGTCGCCGCAATTTCGCCCTGCGCCGGAATTATATTGTATTTGCCCGCAATCAAAAGCGACGATTTGGCTTCGCGCGCCAATTTTAGCGAAGTCGCCAGACTCGGCAAAGTCGTCAGCGGAACTTTCAGCCGCTGCTGAATGATTTTTCGTTCCTGATTTGAAATAACATTGAGGCTCGGAACTTTCAGCAAATCCGACAGCGAATTGGCGAAACTCTCGCCGACCCAGTTAAATTCGGATTTGCCGGAAGTATTTTCAAACGGCAGAATCATTACCGTGTCGGTATTTGAAACGGTTTGCGCCTTGATTGAAACAAAAGCCAGTGAAATTAAAAATGCGGTATAAAAGATTTTTTTAAACATAATATCTGAAGTTAAAAACAAAAAGTTCGCTTTGGTCCGGTTTAAGCGAAATCATTTTAACAGATATGATGCCGATTGTTTAGAAAAGGATTGACCTTGAAAAATTGAAAGAAAAAGGTGGTAGTCTGTACGGGATTTGAACCCGTGTCGCCGCCGTGAAAGGGCGGTGTCCTAGACCCCTAGACGAACAGACCGTAAAAAAGCGTGTGATTTTTTTAAGCAAAACTTTTCATCTGCAAACATCACAATTTCAAACGAACAGTTAGATTATATTATTCGATTTTTAGTGTCAAACGGAAATTAACGGTAAGGGGTAAATGATAAACGGTAAGTGAAAGCATCTGAATTATCGTTCGATATTTACTAAAAATTTCAATTTAAAAAGCTCCGACTCACCACTTATCACTTGCCGCTCACCACTTTCTAATTCCTGTGATAAAATTTTCTTCACCAAAAATTATGCCGCAAGAAAACTTAAAACGAGTATTTTTAATCGACACGATGTCGCATATTTTCCGGGCGTTTTTCGCGCCGATGGGAATGCGGAGCGAGCCGCTTCGCAGTTCAAACGGACAGGTTACGCAGGCGGTTTTCGTCTTTACGAATATGCTTCGCAAACTTTTGAACGACGAGAAACCCGAATATATCGCCGCCGTTTTCGATAGTTCGACGCCGACTTTTCGCCACGACAGTTTTGCCGGTTATAAGGCAAACCGCGCAGATATGCCGGACGATTTAAAGTCGCAGATGCCTTATATAAAAAAGGTGTGCGAAGCGTTTCAGATTCCGATGCTGAAAATGGACGGCTTTGAAGCCGACGACGTTATCGGAACGCTGTCGCAGAAAATCGCCGAAAAAGGTATGCAGACGGTTATCGTCTCGAACGACAAGGATTTGTGCCAATTGGTGCGCGACCCGTCGATTGTCTGTATGCGGCAGAATTCGCAGAACGTCAAGCGCAAGGTTTCCGTGCCGCCGATTGAATGGTGCGACGAAGCGTGGGTTAAAAATAAATTCGGCGTGCCGCCGACGGCGATTATCGACCTTTTGGGTTTGATGGGCGATGCGATTGATAATATTCCCGGCGCGCCGGGCATCGGCGAAAAAGGCGCGATGAAATTGGTTCAGCAGTTCGGTTCAGCCGAAGAAGCGATGCGCCGCAGCGAGGAAGTTACGCACAAAAGCTACCGCGAAAGTTTGCAGAACAACCGGGAAATTATTCGCCAATCTCTGGAACTGGCGACGGTTCATTTAAGCGTTCCGGTCGAGCTTGATTTGGAACAGGTCAAACGCCGCGAGCCAAACAGAAAACTTGCCTACGCGCTTTTCCGAGAACTTGAATTTACGGCTTTGACCAGGGAATTTGCGGATTCCGCGCCGCTTTTCGACGGCTTGGAATCAGCCGTTCCGGGCATTTCCGAACGCCGTTATCAAATTATAAAAACGCGTGAAGGTTTAGATAAATTAATTCGCCGGCTGTGGGAAACCGAGCATTGGAGCTTTGAGGTTGACGACTCGAACTCGCCGAAAAGCGCGGCTTCGTATCAGAAAGCCGAGCCGTGCGGCGTGGCGATTTCAACGGGCGCGGGCGCGAGTTTTTATATCGATTTGGAAAACTTTGAAGAGGGCAAAGACGAAGCAATTACGCCTTTGCGCGATATTTTATCGAACGGTTTTCTGGCGAAATGCGCGCACGATTACAAGCGCAATCTCGCGGTTTTAAAGACAATCGGCATCGAACCCGAAGCGGTCGAAGACGATACGGCGATTGCCGCGTATCTGCTCGATTCGAGCCGCGCAAGCTACGCTCTGCCGCTTTTGGCGCAGCAGAATTTAGGCGCGGACATCGCCGTCGATATTCCCGAAGGCTGGAACAAAGAGCAGTATCGCGCCGCCGAACGCGCCGATTTCGCCTTTCAGCTCGCGCCGATGCTCAGGCGCAAAATCGAAGAAAACGGACTCGAAGAAATTTACACGGAAATGGAATTGCCGCTCGTGCCGCTTCTGTATCGAATGGAAATGGCTGGCTTGAAAGTCGATACGGAAGTTTTAAAAGGTCTGTCCGATTTCATCACGACCGAAACCGACACGTTGGCAGCGCGAATTTTCGAGCTTGCCGGGCGCGAATTTAACATCGGCTCGCCCAAGCAAGTCGGCGAAGTTTTAGCGGAATTAAATATCGGTTCAAGCAAGAAAACCGCCACCGGACAAATGTCCACGAGCAAAGACGTAATGACGGAACTCGCCGAAACTTACGAGTTGCCGCGCTTGATTTTAGAATTTCGCGAACTCGACAAACTGCGCGCAACTTACGCCGATGCTCTGCCGAAACTTATCGGCGCGGACGGGCGCATTCATTGTCATTTAAATCAAACCGTAACGACGACCGGACGACTTTCTTCGTCCGAACCGAATCTGCAAAATATTCCGATTCGCACCGAACTCGGTCAGCAAATCCGCAAAGCGTTCGTTCCCGAAATCGGACATAAATTAATTTCCGCCGATTATTCGCAACTGGAATTGCGCCTGCTCGCGCAAATCACGCGCGACGAGCGAATGCTCGAAGCATTTCAAAACAACGAAGACATTCACGCGCAAACCGCCGAACTGGTTTTCGGCGCGAAAACACCGGAAGAATTAAAAGTCGCCCGCCGCAAAGCAAAAATTACGAATTTCGCCATCGCCTACGCCGTCGAAGCCTACGGACTTTCCGCCCGTGTCGGCATCTCGCGCGTCGAGGCGAAAAAGGTTATCGAAGATTATTACAACACCTATAAAGGCGTCAAAACTTTTATGGAAGAAACGCCGAAAGTCGCCCGCGAGCAAGGCTACGTTACGTCAATCTACGGCAGGCGGCGCTACGTGCCGACTATCAAAGACCGCAATTTCAACGTCCGCCACCGCGCCGAACGCGAAGCGATAAATATGCCGATTCAGGGAACGGCAAGCGATATTGTCAAAATGGCGATGCTCAAAGTTGACGAGGCTCTAAAGCGCGAAAATTTGCAAACCCGAATCGTTATGCAGGTTCACGACGAACTGCTTCTTGAAGCGCCCGATGCGGAAGTCGAAAAAGCTGTCGAAGTCGTCAAAAGAGAAATGGAAACGGCGGTCGATTTGGACGTGCCGCTGCTCGTCGAAGTCGGCGCCGGCGAAAATTGGATGAGCGCGAAGTGAAAATAAATTATTGATTATAAAAAGAATAAGTAATTTCAAAAGGGCGCTTTTGAGATAATTAAACTAAAGGAAAAATCGTCCGCTTCAGAAAATTCAAATGATTCGGTTATAAAATAAGACGTTAAATCAGTGTTATTCGAGTTTTCTTTTAACTGCTCCTGTTCTGGCGAAACCAGTGCCGTCTCCGTGCATTAAATCAAGAAAAAGCAGTTCGTAAATTCGAGGTTGTGGATACAACCCGATTTCAATATTTCTTTTATGAATTTTTACTCTGTTTTTGCTTAATTTGAAGATTACTGTTTCATTTGGGTTGATTGGCTTGTCTGTCGGTTTTACGTTGTTTTCTGCGCTTTCATTAGCGCCGGATTTTAACTCATTTCTACCATAATACATCGACAATTCTAAAGGTGCACCAGAAACTTTGATATCAACAGTTCGTAACCCAAATCTTAAAGAGTAAATTGGCTTGGCGCTAATGTTCGTAACTTTGACTTTGAGGTCATTCAAAACATCATTGCCGTGCAATCCGATAAGCTCGACTTTAATCGGAACAAAATTAGGTAAACTGTGTTTTATAGTTATCTTCTCTAAGTTCTCTACATTTTGAGCGGCGACCGTTGTAAGCATTACGCTTGTTGCAGTGAAAAACATTATTAACCAAAACGGAAAAGATGTTTTCAGTATTGATAAACCAGTTTGCAAAAATCTCATGAATAGCTCCAAAACAATTGTGGCAATCGTTCCCTATCAGTATTTAGCAGAATTGTTTCAAAAAGAATCGTATTTGGCATTGAAAATTACGTTTATAGCTCATCAAGATAATTATACTAACCATTGAATCTTGAATTTCCTCATTCTTCGTCTTCGCGCAGTTTCTCAAGCACCGAAAAATCTTCGAGCGTTGTCGTGTCGCCCGCGATTTTGTTGCCCGCCGCGAGTTCTCTTAGAAGGCGGCGCATAATTTTTCCGCTTCGAGTTTTCGGCAAAGTGTCGGTAAAACGAATGTCATCGGGTTTGGCGAGCGAGCCGATTTCTTTGGCGACGTGTTTTCTCAATTCTTCTTTGAGCGCGTCGCCGCCGGTTCTGCCGCCTTCTAAGGTTACGAAAGCCGAGATTGCCTGACCTTTTATTTCATCCGGTTTGCCGACGACGGCGGCTTCGGCGACCGCTTCGTGCGAGACGAGCGCCGATTCGATTTCCGCCGTTCCGAGTCGATGACCCGAAACGTTTATCACGTCATCGACTCTGCCCATAATCCAGAAATTCCCCGAAGCGTCGCGGCGCGCGCCGTCGCCCGCGAAATAGACGTGCGGAATTTCCGACCAATACGTTTTCTGATAGCGTTCGTCGTCGCCCCAAATCGAACGCAGCATCGAGGGGAAGGGTTTTGTTATAACGAGGTAGCCGCCTTCGTTCGGCGCGACAGACTTTCCCGCTTTGGTTTGAATGTCGATTAAAATTCCGGGAAACGGGCGCGTTGCCGTTCCCGGCACGGTCGGCGTCGCGCCCGGCAGCGGCGAAATCATAATCGCGCCCGTTTCGGTTTGCCACCACGTATCGACAATCGGACACTTTTGTTTGCCGATAATCGTGTGATACCACATCCACGCTTCCGGGTTTATCGGCTCGCCGACCGTTCCGAGAAGTCTTAAAGAAGATAAATCGTGTTTAAGCGGATGCTGCTCGCCCCATTTGATAAAAGCGCGAATCGCCGTCGGCGCGGTATAAAAAATATTGATTTTGTGGCGCTCGATGAGCTTCCAAAACCTATCTGGTTCGGGATGATTCGGCGCGCCTTCATACATAAAAACGGTCGCGCCGTTCGCCAAAGGTCCATAGACGACGTAGGAATGCCCCGTCACCCAACCGATGTCGGCGGTACACCAGTAAGTATCTTCGTCCTTTAAATCGAAAATCCATTTTGAAGTGATATAAGTTCCGGTCAAATAACCGCCCGTCGTGTGCAGAATGCCTTTCGGCTTGCCGGTTGTGCCGGATGTGTAAAGAATGAAAAGCGGATGCTCCGAATCCAATTCTTCCGCCGGGCAAACGTCTGAAACCGTTTCCATTAGCTCGTGCCACCAGTAATCGCGTCCGTGTTCGATGTGAACCGGCGAGCCGGTGCGCTTATAAACAATAACGTTTTCGACCGTCGGCGTATTCTTGACGGCTTCATCAACCACGGCTTTTAATTTTATTTCCGCGCCGCGCCGATAGCCGCCGTCAGCGGTAACAATCAATTTGCATTCGCCGTCGTTTACTCTGTCGCGAATGGCGTCCGCCGAAAAACCGCCGAAAATAACCGTATGCGTCGCGCCTATTCGAGCGCAAGCCAGCATCGCAATCGCCAGTTCGGGTATGAGCGGCATATAAACCGCGACTCTATCGCCGGTTTCAACGCCAGTTTTCTTGAGGACGTTGGCAAATTTACAGACTTGTCTGTGTAATTGCTGATACGTCAGCGTCCGCGTTTCGCCCGGCTCGCCTTCCCAGATTATCGCCGCTTTGTTCTTGCGGTGCGTTTCCAAATGACGGTCGAGACAGTTATACGCGGCGTTTATCTTTCCGCCGACAAACCATTCGGCGTGCGGCTCTTCCCACTTCAAAACCGTGTCCCATTTCTTAAACCAGTGCAGATTCTCGGCAGCCGAAGCCCAAAATTCTTCCGGGTCTTCGGCTGCCTTGTTATAAATTTCTTCGTATTCTTCAAAACTTTTGACGTGCGCGGCGGCGGCAAATTCCGGCGGCGGCGGAAAAACGCGCGTTTCATTTAGAGTCGATTCAATGGCGATATTTGAAGTTTCGGACATTTATTTTTCTCCTGCATAATTTATCGTTTCGGTTATGGAAAAATCATTGACGATTTACAAAATTTATTCAATCATAAAAACTTTTTCTTTACCACATTTCATTTTTTACGCCGCCGTTCGCCAAACACAAAAACGCCCGCCGTTAAAAATCGAGACAAAAAAAGCGGCGATATTTTTACGTCGCCGCTTTTTTTGTAATTATTTTGTGTGCCGATACAAAAAAGTTCCGGCAAAAGTCGAAGATTCGACACAAGTAACGGATTCTCGATGCTGATAAAACACACCGAAAAGTTTATTTAGCGAATAAAGCGTTTGAAATACGAAACCTTAGTAAATTACCAAGTCCATAAAATAACTCCTTTCGGCTTAAA
>JALZOE010000487.1 GCA_030857325.1 Acidobacteriota bacterium | reverse complement strand
AAAGCGAAACTTTTCCTTTAGAACAAACGGCGCGAGAATCAAAATATAAATCGGTGCGGTATATTGCAGGAAAATGGCGTTGGCGGCGGTCGTATTTTTGTTGGCGTAAACAAAACACGAAAGCGTTCCGGCATACATCAGCGCGCTCAAAAACGTCAGCCCGTCGAGCCGCAAGCCTTTTTTATAAGTAAAAGCGGCGACGGTAACGGCGGCGAAAAGCGAACGTCCAAGATTAACCGAAAAAGCGTCGAGCGTCGTATATTTGATAAAAACGCCGCCCGTACTCCAGAGCAGAACGGCGATAACGACAAGCGCGATTGGCGGGAAAGAGTTTGTTGAGTTTTTAGAGTTTAGGGAGTTCATAGAGTTTATGAATTTTATAAGCGGCGGCGGTCGAGTTTAAGGAGACGGAAAAGCCGCGAATATTATATTCTTCCGACTCTACGAACTCTCTAAACTCTAAAAACTCTATAAACTTTTACTGATTTTCAGTCGCGCCGGCAATTATTTCGCGCAGTTTGACTGCCGAAGTCGTCGCCGGTTCGAGTTCGACATCGGCGACGTTGCCGTAAACTTTTTTGCCGAAAACGCCGTTCCAAGGCGGAATGACGATTGAAACCGCGCCTTCCGCCCGCGCCTGACACGCCAGACGCAGCAGCGGTTTTGATTCGTCGCCCTGCCGGTAACCGTGAATTTTCATCTGTTTTCTTTCGCGCGGCGACACGTCCGACAATTTTTCCGCGCCGCCCAAAACGCCGACCCAGCACGTGCCGCACGCCGCCGAACGGCATTCGACGGGAATAACGCCTTCGCCGCAGCGCGCGTCTTTTTCAAGCCAGTTTTTCGATTGGTCGCGCGCCGCGCCTGAAGCGAGTTCCTCGTCGTAAAAAATCTTGAATTTTCCGTCGCCCGTTTGTTCGTCGTAAGTTACGCTGAATTCTTTATCGACCGTCTTTAGAAACCCGAACAAACCCTGCGAATCGTCTCTGCCGCGTCGCGCGACGATTTGGTCGGGCAATTTTGCCAGCAATCCCTTCGGTTTTTCGACTTCGCCTTTTGCAGCTTTAAAAGCCTCGAAACCGGCTTGCGCCAAAGTCATTAAACCGGCGGCGCAAATGCCGGTCAGCAATGATTTATCGACTTTTAATTTATCGGAAACGCTCTGCGCGATTTGTTTGATTTCTGCCGTCAACTCCGCGCTTTCATCTTTAAAAGAAGCGGCGCGATGTTCGACCGCCTCTTTTACGTCCGTCCAGAAACGATGTCCGTAAAGAA
The DNA here is from genome assembly GCA_030857325.1 of Acidobacteriota bacterium. Taxonomy (GTDB): domain Bacteria; phylum Acidobacteriota; class Blastocatellia; order Pyrinomonadales; family Pyrinomonadaceae. Next base: position 1,499 of record JALZOE010000487.1, on the reverse strand, counting down.
ATTTGTGCGACGAATCAATCCGGTTTTTCAATTCGTAATCGCCCTGCATAACGAATTTTTGAATGATTTCGTCCTTGTTTTCAGCCGCCCGCAGCGTGCGGAAAAGTTCCAGAGGATAAAAGCGAAACCAGATTTGCGTCGCGCTCCGGTCAACGGCGTGAATTTCGGGAAGCAGATTTTCCAAAGTCGTCAGCCAATCGTTTTCGCTCGATTTATTTAAAAATTCGGTGTAATTATTATTCATAAAAGTCTCAATTTAAGGGGAAAATAGAAACGAAAAGCATAGCAGTAAATTTTATTTACTTCAAAACCGCCACGTGATAAACGACTTTACCGGAATGGAAAAGTTACAAAGAAGTTTCGATGAAGGAAACGGATTTTATACTTTTTACGAACTTCTGGACGGAAAAATGAGTTTCAAACCGCTTATGTTGAAGGTGTCTGCGAAATCCTTTCTAAGCGCGCTTCAGTCAATTCAAAACCTGGAAAATAAAAGTTTCAAATTGAGGGCGGTCGCGGCGTTATGTAAAAATAAACTTTCTCAAAAAACTTCCCCCGTAAATTCCCCGGTTCTGCAAAACAAATATATGCGGCAGTCAATCAAAAATAGACGGACTGCTTGACAAAGCAACTCTCAATTCGTATAGTCTGAAGTTTCGGGCATTTCGTCTGCTGCAAACCGTAGAGTGGAAACAAAGCGTGTTTGCTTGAAAGCGCGGCGTATTTAAGTTATAAATATTAAATACGAAAACAATTATTGTGGCGTAAAACTAAGCGTCGCGGGTTTTGAAAAGAAAACGCTCCAGCGTTTAGGGCAAATCGAAAATCCAAACGGATTTGAAGTTTGCTAATCTAAATTATAAAGCCACGCCACAGAAAAGTTTTGAAAAGGGAATCGAAGATACGCGCTTTCAACTGTAAAAATATTCCCTAGAAAATTTTCGAGTAATCATTTTAGTTTGCAAAATAAACCGCTTGCGCTGACTGCCGGATTCATTCGGTAAGAGGCAGGTTAGGAATTTTTTTCGTTTCTGATTTCAGAAATTTAGATTAAATACATAATGCCGACAATCAATCAATTAGTCAGAAAAGGTCGCCAAGCCGTTAAATACAAAACGGCGAGTCCCGCTTTGCAGGCGAGTCCGCAGAAACGCGGCGTCTGCACACGCGTTTATACGCAGACGCCGAAGAAACCGAATTCAGCTCTGCGAAAAGTCGCGCGCGTTCGTTTAACTAACGGAATCGAAGTTACGACTTACATTCCCGGAATCGGACACAATTTGCAGGAACACTCGATTGTTCTGATTCGTGGCGGACGCGTCAAGGATTTGCCGGGCGTTCGTTATCACGTCATTCGCGGAACGCTCGATTCGAGCGGAGTTGCCAATCGCAATCAATCGCGCTCGAAATACGGAGCGAAACGTCCGAAAGGCGCCGCGCCGGTCAAAGGTAAGAAATAAATTCGAGGTGTTAGGTAATTAGGAATTGGGTGTTAGTTA